>JAFUDV010000051.1 GCA_017464245.1 Bacteroidales bacterium
GATGACCTTGGCGTAGCAGCCGCCTTCGAAGTTGAAGACGCCCTTGTTGTCCCAGCCATGCTCGTCGTCACCGATGAGGAGACGCTTCGGGTCGGTGGAAAGGGTGGTCTTGCCGGTGCCGGAGAGGCCGAAGAAGATGGCGGTGTTCTCACCGTTCATGTCCGTGTTGGCGGAGCAGTGCATCGCGGCGATGCCCTTGAGCGGGAGGTAGTAGTTCATCATGGAGAACATGCCCTTCTTCATCTCACCGCCGTACCAGGTGTTCAGGATCACCTGCTCGCGGGAAGTGACGTTGAAGGCGACGCAGGTCTCGCTGCGCAGGCCGAGTTCCTCATAATTCTCGACCTTGGCCTTGGCGGCGCAATAGACGACGAAGTCAGGCTCCTGGTCGAACTCCTTCTGGTTCTTCGGACGGATGAACATGTTCGTCACGAAATGGGCCTGCCATGCGACCTCCATGATGAAGCGGACCTTCATGCGGGTGTCGGCGTGCGTGCCGCAGAAACCGTCCACGACGAAGAGGCGCTTGCCGCTGAGCTGCTGCTGGGCGAGCTTCTTGACGGCATTCCAGGTCTTGACGGTCATCTTGTGGTTGTCGTTCGGGTAACCCTCGGTGGTCCACCAGATCTCGCCCTTGGCTCCTTCCTTGGTGGTGTTGTCGTACACGATGTACTTGTCCTTGGGGGAACGTCCGGTATAGACGCCGGTCATGACGTTGATGGCACCGAGTTCGGTCACCTGTCCTTTGTCAAAACCTTCGAGACCGGGCTTGGTCTCCTCGTTGTAGAGAACCTCATAGGTGGGGTTGTAGAGGATTTCCTTGACACCCTTGATGCCATACTTGGCCAGATTGATGTTTGCCATAAAATATACGGATTAATAGTTAAAATCTTTAATCTTGCAAAAATACCAATTTTTAAAGATATTTGCAATTGAATGGCGGAACATTTGAACAAGAATGACACCGAAAGAGACACTGAAAGCGTATTGGGGGTATGACGGTTTCCGGCCCATGCAGGAGCGTATCATCGACGAGGCGCTCGCGGGACGGGATGTCCTCGCCATCCTGCCCACCGGAGGCGGCAAGTCGGTGTGTTTCCAGGTGCCCGCCCTGATGAAGGAAGGGATCGCCCTTGTGGTGACGCCCCTCATCGCCCTTATGAAGGACCAGGTCCAGAACCTCGCCTCCCGGGGCATCCGCGCCATCGCCGTCCACGCCGGGATGAACCGGCACGAGGTGGACCTGGCGCTCAACAACGCCGCCTACGGCGACTACAAGTTCCTGTACGTCTCCCCCGAACGCATCCAGACGCGCCTGTTCCAGAGCTACCTGCCCGTCCTGAACATCTCCTACATCGTCGTGGACGAGGCGCACTGCATCTCGCAGTGGGGCTACGATTTCCGGCCGGAATACCTCCAGATCGGCGTTCTCCGGACAGCGGTGGACGCCCCCGTCATCGCCCTCACGGCCACGGCGACGCCCGCCGTCGCGGACGACATCATGGACCGGCTGGGGTTCCGGGAAAAGAACCTCCTCAAGTCGGGGTTCGAGCGCCCGAACCTCTCCTATATCGTCCGGTCCTGCGAGGACAAGGCAGGGGAACTCATCTCCGTCTGCAACGGCGTTCCCGGAACGGGCATCGTGTATGTACGCAACCGGAAGCGCACCGAGGAGACGGCGCAGATGCTCCGGGCCGCCGGCATCTCCGCCTCTTTCTATCACGCCGGCGTCTCCACCGCCGTCCGGACGCTCCGCCAGGAAGACTGGAAAGCCGGACGGACCCGGGTGATGGTCTGCACCAACGCCTTCGGCATGGGCATCGACAAGCCCGACGTGCGGTTCGTCGTCCACTACGACCTGCCGGACAGTCCGGAGGCCTATTTCCAGGAAGCGGGCCGTGCCGGACGCGACGGGAAGCCCTCCTACGCCGTCCTCCTGTGGAACGACGGCGACCGGAAACGCCTTGCCCAGATCGAGCGGGCCTCCTTCCCCTCCCTGGAATACATCGAGGACATCTACCACAAGGTCCATGTCTTCCACGGCATTCCCTACGACACCGGGATGGGGCGGCAGCTGAAGTTCGACCTACCGGCCTTCTGCCGCCATTTCGGCCTTCAGCAGGCGGCTGTCTTCTACGCGGTGAAGTACATCGAGCGGGAAGGTCACTGGACGTTCAGCGAAGACCTGGAAATCCGGACCCGTGTCCAGGTCACCATCGACCGGACGGAGCTGTACGGGGTGGAACTCCCCGATTCCCGGATGGTTCCGCTCCTGGAGACCCTCATGCGCACGTACACCGCCCTGTTCTCATACCCCGTCTCCATCGACGAGGACCTCGTCGCCGGGAAATGCGGCTTGACGGTCCCGGAACTGCGGCAGCTCCTGTACGGACTCTCCGTCAACCATGTCATCAAGTACATCCCCGCGGACCGGGCCGATGTCATCTATCTCCTTCACGACCGGCTCCATCCCGGGAACGTGAACCTGTCCCCGAAACGCTACGACCTGCTCCGGAACGCCTTCCACGACCGTGTGCAGACGATGCTGGCGTTCGTCGCCGAAGACGAAGAGTGCCGGTCCCGGTATCTCCTGCGCTATTTCGGACAGGATGACAGCGCCGACTGCGGGCGCTGCGACATCTGCCGGGAGCGGGCCCGGAAACCCAAGGACCTCGCCGCCGCCCTCAAGGCCTTCATCCAGGCGCCGTACACCCTGGATGACGTGCGGACCGCCTTCGGTACCGGCGACACCGCCTGGCAGGAAGTCCTCCGCGACCTCATCGACCGCGGAGAGGTGCCGCCGTATGAATATTAATTTAGGGTGTTAAGTTAAGGGACTGTTTTTGTATGTTGACGACGCCTCTATGAGGCATGCTCCAGAGAGCCTGAAGATATAGTGAAATTTTACCATAGAATTTGCGTTAATTTATTGAATATTAATTGTTTAACTATTGC
>JAFUDV010000052.1 GCA_017464245.1 Bacteroidales bacterium
AACGACTGATTTTCAACTGCTCGAAAACGTGTTCTGCGGCATGAAAAGATTTTTTGAAAATAGTTTTGATCGGGTGGTGAAAGCCTCGCACCAACCTCGGCTTATTGACAGGTCAGGGGCACCTGAGTAGTTACATGTTTTCAAATATGGCGTCCGTATAAGGAAAAGTTCCGCCCTATCGGGCAGAACTTTTTGTAACCTGTTGCAAAAGAAGTATTTACTTCTTGCGGTTCTTGTATCTCTGGTAGAACATATCGACGCGACCGGCGGTGTCAACGAGCTTCACCTTGCCCGTGTAGAACGGGTGGGAAGTGTTGGAAATCTCCAGCTTCACCAGCGGGTAGGTGACGCCTTCGACCTCGATGGTCTCCTTGGACGGGGCGCAGCTCCGGGTGACGAAGATGGTGTCATTCGACATATCCTTGAAAGCTACAAGACGGTAGGTTTCGGGATGGATTCCTTTCTTCATTTTACGTAAAACTTAAATTGTATACAATTTGGGACCGCAAAGATAGGAATCTTTTGCGGAACTTCCAAATTATTTCATCCGATAAGGCTGGTCGTCGTACAGGAGGTAGCGCTTGGCCTTGCGGATCCACTTCTGCTCTTCCAGCTTGATGTGTTCCTTGGCTACGTCGAAGGGGATGCTGCCGCGGAGGTATTCTTCCAGCACCGGGTCCGCCAGCTTGGTCCAGAAGGCTTCCTCGAACTCGAAGGCGGAGTAATGCTCCGTGAACCAGCGCATGAGGCGCAGGGTGTGCATCAGGCTGTGGTAGTCCTCGCCGGGGGAGAGCATGATCTGGAAGCCCTGGCAACGCTCGCCGGCGTATTTGCCCGCCGCCGGGGTGAAGGAGCAGGGACGCATCAGGGCCCCTTCCACGACGGGAAGGTCCACGGGAAGTCCGGGACGCACGAACGGGGCTCCTATATATTCATAGGGTCTGGCCGTGCCGATGCCCGGGGTGACGGAGGTGTTGTTCCACAGGCCGCCGCCGCTGTACAGGTAGGAGCTGAACAGGCCCGGAATGTCGGACGCCGGCGCGATGGTCCAGGGCAGGAGCTGCCGGTTGGAGTCCGTCGCCCGCGCCGATATGATGTGGATCGGGAACTTTGCGCCGATTTCGCTGCTGTACAGGTTCACGAGTTCGCCCAGGGTGAGCCCGTGCCGGTGCGCCACCTTGGGGACGAACATCTCGCCCACGACGGAGGGGATGGTCCCTTCCACCACGCGGCCGGAAGGATTGATGTGGTCCACGACATACAGCGACGGGGCGTCGTCGCCCAGCAGGCCCATCATCTCCATCAGGCGCATCACGTCCTTGGTGTAGTTGAAGTAGCGGACGCCCACGTCCTGGATCTCCACGACGACGGCCTGGAGACCCTGCAGGCGTTCCAGGTCAAAGTCGATGTGGTTCGTGCCAGGGGTGAGCTCCGCGTCGCGGGGCGTGAAGACGACCTCCAGGTTGCCCCGGTCCCGGAAGATGTCGTACATCCACCGGCCGCGGGCCGTATCCCAGCAGTTCTGGGTGCAGAAGCAGCCCACCCTGCCTTCGTGCAGCGTCTTGTCCAGCTGGTCCTCGAGGGGAGTGGTGCGGAAGGAGAACATTATCCGATGATCTTCCGGGCCACGGCGATAACCTCGTTCCCCAGCGCTTCCGCCTCCTCCATGGTCGCGGCCTCGGAGTAGATGCGGATGATGGGCTCGGTGTTGGACTTGCGCAGGTGGACCCACTGCTTCTTCGCCTCGAAGACGATCTTCACGCCGTCGATGTCGTTGATGTCCTCGCTGGCGTAGATTTTCTTGAGCTCGGACAGGATCCGGTCGATGAGGGCGGTGTCGCTGAGCTGGATCTTGTTCTTGGCGATGAAATACTGCGGGTAGGTCTTCTTGAGTTCGCTGACGGTCAGCTTCTTATGGGCCAGGTTCGACAGGAACAGGGCTACGCCCACCATGGCGTCGCGGCCGGCGTGGATGGCCGGATAGATGACCCCGCCGTTGCCTTCGCCGCCGATGAGGGCGCCCACCTCGTGCATGAGGGTGGTGACGTTGACCTCACCCACGGCCGAGGCGTAATAGGTGCCGCCATGGGCTTCCGTCACGTCGCGGAGGGCGCGGGTCGATGACAGGTTGGAGACCGTGGCGATGGGCTTGCCTTCCTTCTCGGCCAGGCCGCAAAGGTAGTCGGCGACGCTCACCAGGGTGTATTCCTCCACGAACGGTTCCCCGTTCTCGCAGATGAAGGCGAGCCGGTCCACGTCCGGGTCCACGCTCACGCCCAGGTCCGCCTTCTCCCGCACGACCGTCTGGCACAGGTCCACGAGGTTCGCCGGAAGGGGCTCCGGATTGTGGGCGAATTCGCCCGTGGGATTGCAGTTGAGGCCGATGCACCTGACCCCGAGCCGCTCCAGCAGGCGGGGCATGATGATGCCGCCCACGGAATTGACCGCATCCACCACGACGGTGAAGTGCGCGGCCTTCACGGCTTCCACGTCCACGGCGGGAAGGGCC
The DNA here is from genome assembly GCA_017464245.1 of Bacteroidales bacterium. Taxonomy (GTDB): domain Bacteria; phylum Bacteroidota; class Bacteroidia; order Bacteroidales; family UBA932; genus Cryptobacteroides. The sequence continues at coordinate 2,510 of JAFUDV010000052.1, forward strand.
AGGACGGCGTCCAGGTGCTTGTCGGTGAAGTCCTCCTCCTCGATGGCGCCCAGGTCATCGACCTCGGCGAAGGTGAAGTCCTCGGCCGCGGCGAGGTCCAGGACGGCCTGTCCTTCGGCGGCGGTGAGGAATTCGCCCTTGTCGTTGAGGAGCTTGAGGGCGTTCCACTGGCGGGGGTTGTGGCTGGCGGTGAGGATGATGCCGCCGTCGGCCTCGGCGAACAGGACGGCCATTTCCGTGGTCGGGGTGGAGGCGAAGCCGCACTTTATCACGTCGATGCCGCAGCCCACGAGGGTGCCCACGACGAGCTGTTCCACCATGTCGCCGGACAGGCGGGCGTCCTTGCCCACGACGACCTTGTAGCGGGTCCCGTTCGGACGGGGTTTGCGCTGCGGAAGCGTCGCCGCATAGGCGGCCGTGAATTTGACGATATCGACAGGGGTGAGTGCGCTGCCCGGTGCGCCACCGATGGTGCCGCGGATGCCGGATATGGATTTGATCAGGGTCATATGCTTGTTTTATCCTGCAAAAGTATTAATTTTGCGCCCCAAATCCAAAAGATTATGCAGCAAGGCATCTGGACCCTCATCATGCTCGTCTTCTCGAACGTTTTCATGACGTTCGCCTGGTACGGGCACCTCAAACTCCAGGAGATGAAGATCTCCACGGGCTGGCCGCTCATCCTCGTCATCCTCTTCTCCTGGGGCATCGCCTTCTTCGAGTACTGCCTCACCGTTCCGGCGAACCGGATCGGATTCAACGGCAACGGCGGCCCCTTCAACCTGATGCAGCTCAAGGTCATCCAGGAAGTCATCTCCCTGACGGTCTTCACGGTCATCGTCACCTTCCTTTTCAAGGGACAGCCCATCCAATGGAACCATCTGGCAGCCTTTTTCTGCCTGGTCCTGGCAGTTTTTTTCGTTTTCTTGAAATAAAATTTGGAAATCGGAAAAAAAGTCGTACCTTTGCATTCCCAACCGCTGGGTTCGTATAACGGTTAGTACTCGAGATTCTCAATCTCGCAATAGGAGTTCGATTCTCCTACCCAGTACCATGAGGCAGCCAGATGAGCTGCCTTTTTTGTTTAGGTATGCGTCGTTCCATTCTTGTAGCCCTTGTCCTTACGGTCCTGGCCGCCCTCGCGGCCGTCCTGCTTCATCGGCCCTATGCGCTCCGGCCGGGGGACCTGCTGTTCCAGGTGTCCGAGGGCGGCATGAGCGAGGCCATCGAAACGGCCACTTCCGGGAATTATTCCCATGTGGCCATCCTGGACGGAAGCTGGACGGGCGGGGTCTGGGAGGCGACTCCCCAGGGCGGTGTCGTCCGGACGCCCCTGCGTACCTTCCTGAAAGAATCGGCCCGGGATGCGGAAGGGAGGCCGATGGTGTCTGTCCGCCGGGTCCGCGGGGACATCGACCGGCGGGATATTCTCCGCCGGGCCCGCGCCCTCGCCGGACGTCCCTATGATTTCGCTTTCATGCCCGGCGACAGCACGCTCTATTGCAGTGAACTGGTCTATGAATGTTTCCGGGATTCCGCCGGCGCGCCGCTCTTCACGGCCATTCCCATGACGTTCAAAGGTCCGGACGGCGAGATCCTCCCTTATTGGGTCCGGCATTACGAAGCCATGGGCCTTCCTGTCCCCGAAGGCGCTCCCGGCACCAATCCCAACGACCTTTCCCGCGACCCGCTTCTGGAGGACGTCCCCGTCCGCTGGTAATGATCGCCTGCGTTCGTGCGCTGGACTGACTGGCTCCTATTTCTCAATGATTCTACCATACAATTCGTCCAAGGCTTGTTCCCGGTCCGCCAGATAAGGGTTGTCCATCCTGCAGATAAAAGAAACAAAGTACTGGATACCGTCCAGCCTCAGGCATTTCTCCGAGAACATATACTGGTCCCGAAGATGGTATTGGGAGAACCATGAAGCGAACAACCTTTGCCGGGCAGATTGACGTCCGTCATGTGTGTCACAAATATAGACAAGACAGACCGATTCGTTCGTGAAAAACTCTTCGAGAATGATGGTAATGGTGTCTCGTACTCTTGTGTCCTTTTGGGGATGCTCCGTGTCCAGGCAGGTGATAAAGAATTGGAAGATAAGCCCGTCATCACTGAGCATGTAATCCTCCGTAAAGCCCACTTCGTACGTATGTCCGAATCTCGTCTTGAAAGAGAAGGAATAGCCATTCCCGCTTTGGACCTGGTAAGGAGAACGTGAATTGATGGATAAAAGGGAAAGATTAATCTGCATGGATATCCGCCGGCTTCAATCCCTTCTTCTCCAACTCCTGCCGGCTTTCGCCATTCCGTATGGCATTTTCCCATACGCCCCGGGCCTGCACCGCTTTCCTGAAGGCGGTGACGGCTTCTTCTTTTGTCTTATACCTCTTGCACATACGCTCTTTTTGGCAAAAATATGCATTCGGGATTTAAAATCCAAATCTTCCCAGAAATATCATCGTAAGACATTGGCCTTATCCCAGCATTTTCAGAATCTGCTTCTCCGTGGCGGCGGGGGCGATGGTGCGGATGTGATCGACGAGCCGGGCCAGGGATTCGGCGGGGGAGTGGTCCACGTCCAGGGTACGGGCCTCGCCGAAGGGGAAGCCGCCGGGTCCGGGGATGGCATCGACACAGAAGAGGGATTCCGGCGAGCAGAAGGACGAGACTTGCCAGCCGTTGTAATGCAGGTCGGGGCCGCGATAGACGCGGGTGATGTCGCCGGTGACCACACGGCATTGCATCTGGAGCTTTGCCATGAGCGAATCGGCTGCGCTCTTCTTGATATCCAGCAGTTTACGGATGTCCCGGATGGAAATGCCGCCTTGTTCTTCCATCAGCGCCAGGACGCGCCGCTGTTCCTCCGTGGGCGCGTATTTGGGCAGGCTCCGCCGGAAGTTCATCAGTTCCGCATACCATTCCACCGTCGCGAAGGCGGCCTTCCCGCCCCAGAGGTATTTCCCATAAGCGATGTCGCCGCTCTGTACGGAGAAAATCTTCCAGTCCCAGGGCCCCAGCTGGCCGTCGTCCCCGTCGAACCAGAATTCCCGTGGCGTCCGTTCCTCGATCGAATAGCCGGGGATGGGATTCTCAAAGAAAGGGACGATGCCCAGCGCCTCGATGGTGCCGTACATCGTCTCGGGGGAAGTGACCGTCAGGGCGTTCCCTGTCTTGGGATGGAAGATGGACATAGGCCTACCTGCGTCTGGGACCCATGCCGCCCTGCATGCCGGTGCCGAAGCACCAGCTCAGGCCGAAGGCCACGTTGGAGAACCGTCCGCTGCCGCCCATGTACCATTGGTACTGGACGGACATCCGGAGGCGCTCGAACAGTTCGATGCCCGCCCGGGGGCTCAGGACCAGGGCCTGGGTCCATCCGGAAGTCCCGGCAAACGTGTTTTTCTCATAGCCGAACCCCGGACCGATGCCGATGCCTGCATAGGGATTGAATCCGCTGTAAGGAAGGAGGTTGATGTCGGTGACCACCAGGGGTGCGCCCTGCCAGTACCACATGTCCGGCGAGGTGATGTCCTGGCTGAGCGAGCCCTTTCCGAATGTGGTGGAAAGCTGCACGCCCATGTCCACGAAGGGCCCCAGGTCCACCCGGTATTCCCCGAAAAAGCCCACGCGGTCGGGACGGTAGGGCTTGGCGCCATTCACTTCCCGCGTTACGAAATGATTCAGGGTCACACCGAATTCGAAGGTACCGGCGCCCATGTAATAACCGTAACGGGGCCCGGAACCGTAACCGGGTCCGCGGCCGTAACCGCCGCCGTAGCGGCCGGGTCCGTACTGGGCGAAGGCAGTCATCCCGACGGCCAGCGCGACGAGGGTGATCAGTGCTCTTTTCATGGCGAACATCGTTTTCCGCACAAATACAAAAAACAAGCCAGTCCGGTGGGGGGGCTGGCTTGATGGATTCGAGGTTGACAGGAGATTACACCATCAGGGCGCCCACGAGGCCCAGGATCGCGTAGAATTCCGGGAGGGCAGCGTAGATGAGGGTGTTGGTGAACACGTTGTGTCCCTGGGAGATGCCTACGATACCGTTGGCGCATACCTGGCCCTGACGGATGGCGGAGAGCATGCACACCAGACCCACGGAGAGGCCCACGCCGAACACGACGGCCGGATTCTCCATCGAGCGCATCATGAAGAAGGCGACGAAGCCGTAGATACCCTGCGTGGCCGGAAGGGCGGAGAGCACCATGTAGTTACCGGATGCTTCCGGCTTCTTCTTGAGGGCACCTTCGGCGGCGTTGCCGGCGATGGTGGTTCCGATGGCGGAGCCGATACCTGCGAGTGCGAGGACGAGTCCCAGTCCGAGATAACCTAAAATAAGTTCCATAATTTGTTGATTTTTATTTGTTTATTGTTTCTTAAGCGGGTTGTAGTTTCGGCCGGCGGCCTCGTAGCCGGAATTCTTGAAGAACTCCAGGAAGTTCAGTCGCAGCGGGTGCACGAAGGCGCCGAGGGCGGCCATCGCGATGTTGAGGGTGTGTCCGACGAGGACGATGAGGATGAAGGGAATCCACAGGGCGATGCTGTGGCCGTCGCCGAGGATCATGCCGCCGATGTCGTTGAAAGCCTTGCCCAGCATGCTGCCGGCGAGACCCAGCGCGTACAGCCGCAGGTAGCTCAGCACGTCGCCCAGCAGGCCCGTGACCGTGTTGTAGGTCTCCCAGAGCCCGGAGCCGATGTTGATGAGCGGGTTGCGGTGCAGGTCGTTCAGCAGGAAGATGCCGGCGGCGGAGACGACGCCCAGCACGATGATGATCCACTTCGTGACGTCCTTGTCCAGCACGCCGATGAGGGCGAGGGTGCCCACGGCGACGCCACCCACGATGAGGAGCGTCCAGCCCCAGGTGCCCAGGGAATTCGCGAATCCCTTGACCTTGGTCTCGTTATAGGTCTTTACGACCATGGCAAGGCACAGGTGGACGATACCGACGATGAGCGCGAGGACCATCGTCCCGTCATAGCCGGCGATCTTGGACGGCAGGAACGGGAAGCCCTTGAAGATGCTCCATTCCGCGATGTCCATCGAGAAGAACGTGTGGAACAGGAAGCCGATGACGGTGGTTCCGATGCCCAGGGTGACGACGAGCGGCGCATAGTCCTTGAAACTGTCCACCTTCCTGAGCAGGAAGCCGAGCCCGATCAGGATGAGACCGTAGCCGGCGTCGCCCATGCAGAAGGCGAAGAACAGCAGGAAGAACACGGCGATGAAGGGCGTGGGGTCGAAGCCGTTGTAGGCCGGGCGGCCGTACATGTCGGTGAGGACCTCGAACATCCGGACGAACTTGTTGTTGCGGAAGCTGATGGGCGGATTGTCCTCCAGGACGGCATCGTCCTTCAGGTAAAACACGCCCGTCTCCTCGATGGCCTTGGTGACCGCCTCCTCGTTCTCTGTCGGGGCATAGCCTACGAGGGTGACGAGGGTGTTCTCGGCGGCCGGAACGGCGGCCTGGGCGGCCAGGTACAGGTCCAGGGCGGAGAGCCCTTCCTGGTTGGCGGCTTCGATCTCGGCCCGGCGCTGCCTGGCGGCCAGAAGGACGGCCTTCTCCCGGTCGATGCCGGCCTGGAGCGCCTCCACTTGTGCGGCGGCCTCCTCATAGGTGCCCTTCGGCATCTTGACGGGATCGGGCAGGATGTCCGGTCCGGCGACGACATAGTACACTTTCCCGTCCTGCTCGGAAACGACCTGGAGCGCATGCTCGTCGGCCCATTCCTTCTTGAAGGCCTTGGAAGGGGTGACGTGGAAGTGGACCGGGACACCGGCGTCGGCGATCTGCCGGAGCTTGTCCGGGGAGAAACGGCCCCAGGGGAGGCGGAGGGCCGCTTCCTTTTCGGCGGCCTTGAGCTGCTCCTGGAGGTCGGTGAGACGGGTGAGGGCCGCTTCGGCCGCTTCTGCGATATCCGTATCGACGGCAGCGGGCGCAAGCCCTTCCGGGAATTCGATGCGGTCCAGTGCCTGGAGGAGGGCACTGCGGCGTTCCACGCCGGCGAAGAGGCTGGCGGACTGTCCGTCCACCGGCTTCACGCTGCGGGTGATATCCACGAGGCCGATCTCCTGGAGTTTCTCCAGCAGTCCTTCCTGCTCTCCGTTCAGGAGGATGAAGGAATATTTGGTCATCGGACTGATCATACCTCGGAGGCCTCCTCTTCCTCTGCCGCGTGGCGCTGCTTGACGATCTTCTGGGAGGCCTTGGAGAGGTTCTCTTCGTCTTCCATGTACCGCTTGATCTTGCGGATCGCCTCCTGGTAGCCCGGGATCTGGACTTTCTCGTACAGGTTCACCTTCTGGGTCGTCTTCTTCCGCTGGTAGTCCAGGATGCGGGCCTTCTCCTGATAGACTTCGGACTCGATGCCGAGCCGCGAGAGTTCCTTGAGGATGGCCACGCCGTCGGCGTACCAGGCGGGTTTGGTGAAGGCGTTGAACGGGCGGATCTCGTAATGGATCTCACCCAGCCCCGGGGTCTTCACGCCCGCGACCTTCACCGTATGAAGGTCCACGTCCGTGATGGCCACCAGGCCCGGGTCGAACTCGTTCCAGAGGGCGGCGAGATAGTCGTACCGCTTGAGGGAGGCTTCCAGGTCGGCAATAAGACGGTCGCTCTCCGCTTTGGCCTTCCGCACCTCAAGGCGCAGGGCACTCTCCTTGTTCTGTAGCGTGGGGAGCGCCTTCTGCCGGACCTTGAGCTGCTTGCCCAGCTCGTTCAGCGATGTTTTATTGTATTGAAACTTGACAGCCATAAGAAATGTCTAGGACTTCCAGTATTTGTCGATGAGGGCCTGCTTGATGCCGGTCTCGGCGGGGGAGAAGTACTTCGCGAAGAGTTTCCAGGCGGTGTCCAGCATCTCGGTGATGGAGATGTTCACGTCGATGGCGAGGAGTTCGCGGGCGTAGTCCTTCGCGTAGTCCAGGCAGCGGACGTCGTAGTCGGACAGGTCGAAGCCGTTCTCCAGCTTGGTCTTCGCGTTCTGGGCGTCGGCGTACAGGCGGACGTAGGCGTTCATGACCTGGGAGTGGTCCTCGCGGGTCTTCTTGTTCTGGACGAGCTGCTTCAGGCGGGACAGGGAACGGAACGGGTCGATGATGACCTTGC
>JAFUDV010000053.1 GCA_017464245.1 Bacteroidales bacterium
AGCAAGCTGAAGAGAGCAAAAACCTCTTCAGCCTGCTTTCTATTAAGGATTTCTATCTCATACCCTAGGGGGTCATTTTCATCGGACAGAGGGGTCAGTTTGAAATCGGACTGAAGGGGTCACTTTGCATCGGAATTTCCAATAAGGTATTTCTCCCTATTAATTTTTAATGACTAACAAATGTTTTGCCTAAAATAGACCTTGCGCCCCATCTTGGCACAATCAGGTGCTATCTTCGTACCGACAAACGATGAAACAAGATGAACCTGATTGATTTTACCAAGGAGTTTCCCAACGAGGAAGCCTGCGAGCGCAAGTTGAAAGTGTACCGAGTAAGGGAGGGCGTGGTTTGCCCCAAGTGCGGATGCGTTCACCATTACTGGAAGAATGACAAGAAATGCTTCGAGTGCAAACAGTGTCGCTACCGGCAGAGCCTTACGGCCAATACCGTGATGCACGGGAGTCAGCTCCCGCTGCTGTACTGGTTCACGGCTATCCATCTGCTCACGTCCACGAAGAAGAGTTTCTCCGCGTCGGAACTTCAGCGGCAGCTCGGCCACAAGAACTATATGCCAATCTGGGCGATGCTTCATAAACTCAGGATAGCGATGGGCAAACGGGACGAACGGTACACACTCAAGAACATGGTGGAACTCGACGAAGGGTTCTTCACGACGGAAGTGCCTGATGATGAGAAGGGAAAGCCTCTCAAGAAAGGCCGCGGCAGCCAGCGGAAGACGAAGGTCCTGGTGATGGCCGAGACCGTGGAGGGCAACCCGACGAAGAAAAGCCACAAGCACACGGCCGTCAAGCACATCAAGATGATCGTCATCGACAACCTCTCGTCCGAGACCATCGACGGCAAAGTAAAGGACAATATTGAATCAAGTTCAACCATCATCAGTGATCATTCCACGTCATACGCCAACTTCAAGTCCATTGTCGCCAGCCACCGTCCCCAGGTCATCCCGAAGGATCAGGTCGGCCAGATCCTGCCCTGGGTCCATATCGCCATCAGCAATGCCAAACGCCTCTTCCTGGATGTCTACCATGACATCTGCCCCGGCTACATCCAGAACTACCTCAGCGAGTTCTGCTGGAAGTTCAACCGCCGGACGATGGGCGATGAGATGTTCGACCGGCTCGTCGTGGCGGGCCTGGGCTACAAAAACTCGTTTAGGTATAACATTTAGTAGTCATTTAATTTTTTATCGACAACATTGGGAGGAAAAGAAATCGGATTCTTAGGCTGCTTGGGCTTCGATGTTTGTATTATTTGCTTCCAATCAATGGAATGATTACCGAGCAAAACAGTTGAAGAAGCGGAAAGCTTTGCCTTATTAACTCTCTCCCCATTTACAAAAGTGCCATTCTTTGAACCTAAATCTTCGATGTATACTTCGCCTATATCGGAAACTGTTATGATAGCATGAGACGAGGAAACGACGGGATCATTAATAATCACATCATTACTGGAACTTCGACCGATTTTTAGTGCTTTCATAGGAGCGTTATATCGGTTCACGACTCCCGGAATGAACACTTAACTGTCAACAAAAAAGGCGTGGGAGTCTTACTCATTGTTAAATCTCCCGCGTCCGAGGTCTTCGCATTACCTTCTAGTCAGGAACAAACAATTTTGGAAGCCCGCGCCTGTATGAATGCGATGGGTTTGACAACATCGGATTATCACACGGCACAGACATCTACCATTGTCTTGCTCTTTGGACTAGAATTCAGAAATTTGCGAAGTTTCGAACGGCCAAAGACAAAACGTTAAGTAAACGTCTTTTCTATGTATCGTTAATAGAGGCGTTTATGTGCGACTATCAACTTGACAAAGTTAATAAAAAAGATTCAAAAGTCAGATAGGATTTTTATTTTTTCTTTTGTTTTTTTATCATCTATCATGTGTGTCCACTAAAAGTTGTGGACTCATGTGTAATAATATATCTTATCAACTGTTCGGTGTAGAATAAGAGGATTATTGAAATGGATGGAAAAACGAGCATAATTAAACTTCCATCAGTTGATGGAACTGATGGAAGCGATGGAATGAGGGAAACCTGGCAATTTATCAAGATGATGCAGGACCTATCGAAAAATATCCGTAAATTTGTCGAAATAACGGATAAATGCCGATGGCTTTGGAGACCGCTCATATAGTTCCGTTTGACGGAGATAACCCTTCTCAGTATGCTGAGAGGCTTGGGCGGGAGTATGCAAACGCATCCATCCAGAAGGACAAGAAGCACAAAGGCCAGTTCTTTACCCCGCTTGCAATCTCGGTGTTTATGGGCGGGTTAGCCACCCCGACGAAGAAGAAAGACGTGTCTGTGCTGGATCCGGGCTGCGGCCTGGCCATTCTCTCCTGTGCTTTGATAGAGCATCTGGTTGAGGAATCCAGACCGGAGACAATCTCCCTGACGCTCTATGAAACCGACAAGAATGTAGTCCCACTCACGAGACTCGTTCTGTCATACCTTCAGGAGTGGTGCAAGGAACAGGGCGCAAAACTAGATTATAGGCTGAACGAGTCTGATTTCGTCTTGGACAAATGCGAGTGCCTGGACGGTGCTGATACCATCTTCGGGGAGATGAATGCCGGGGAGAAATACGACTATATCATCTCCAATCCGCCGTATTTCAAGCTCGCGAAGGATGATATTCATACACGGTCCTGTGCCAGCATCGTAGATGGGCAGACAAATATCTATGCCCTCTTTATGGCGATTTGTGCCAAGATGCTCTCTGAGGATGGCCAGATGATATTCATCACGCCCAGAAGCTTTGCGTCCGGCCGGTATTTCCAATCCTTCCGGGATTTCCTGTTCAGCCACGTTCACATTGACCTTATCCATCTGTTCAATACCAGGAAGGATACTTTCTCCAAGGATGAAGTGCTTCAGGAGCTGGTGATTATGCGGATGCATCCGGCTGGCGAGGTGAGGAGCATTACGGTTTCATTCAGCCAGGGGATCAGAGATTTGGAGCATCCTTATCAGAAAGAATATCCTGCCGCTGATATCGTGGATGTTACATCGGAGGAGAAGGTTGTCTATCTCCCGGTTGATGGCCGGGACGAGGCGATCCTAAACCTGTTCCGTTCTTGGGATGGGAATATGGAGAAATACGGCATCAAGATCTCGACCGGACCGGTGGTCGCATTCCGCGCGTACGATTTCATCGTGAGAGAGCCGGCCGAGGACACTGTACCACTCTACTGGCTCCACAACGTGGTGAAAATGCTGTGTGACCATCCCGTCCAGAAGAAGGACAAAGGGCAGTTCATCAAGGTTGCACCGGAAACCAAAGCGGCGCTCCTTCCCAACAAGAACTATGTGCTGCTCAGGCGTTTCAGTTCCAAGGATGACAGCAGCCGCCTGGTAGCAGCACCGTACTTTGGCAATATGTCTCAGTATGAAGCAGTTGGAATTGAGAACAAATTGAACTATATTTACAGACCGAAAGGTCACCTGCGCAGAGACGAAGTAATGGGGCTTACTGCACTTTTGGACAGTGAGATGTTTGATGCGTATTTCCGGACGTTCAACGGGAATATCAATGTGAGTGCGACGGAACTGCGGATGATGCCGCTTCCTCCGATTGAGACCATCAGGGAGATTGGCAGGAAGATTATTTTGAGAAACAATTACTCCATCGACTACATCAATGATCTGGTCCTGGATTACTTTAAGATTCGGTAGCAATGAGCAAAATTACTGAAGCACAAGAGATTTTGAAAGCGCTGGGGCTTCCGGCTGCGCAGCAGAACGAAATGTCTGCGCTGACACTGCTGGCCCTTTGCAGCGTCAAGGAAGATACGCCGTGGGCAAAAGCAACACGCACCAGCCAGCGGATTACGAAAGAAATCATGGCCTTTGTAAATGAAAACTATAAGGCAGATGCTCCGTATGCTCCCAATACGCGGGAGACTTTCCGCAGACAGGTACTTCACCAATTCATCCAGGCAGGAGTGGCCAACTATAATCCGGATGATCCGACGCTGCCTGTCAATAGTCCGAAAGCGCATTATGCTATAACGGAGGAGGCGCTGGAAGTCGCCCAGGCATACGGCACCAAGAATTGGGACAGCCGTACCCAGCAGTTTGCGGTAGAGTATGAGATATTGCGTGACAGGTATGCTGCTGAACGTGATATGCACCGCATTCCTCTCGTTATCGAGGGAAATGAGTATTATCTTTCTCCTGGCGCCCACAATGAGGTTCAGGCAGCAGTCGTTGAGGAGTTTGCCCCCCGGTTTGCTCCAGGCGGGAAACTGCTCTATATCGGCGATACCGAGGATAAAGACTTGTATGTAAATGCAACCGGGCTGGAGGCTCTTAACCTTCCGATCACGGAGCACTCGAAGCTCCCGGATATCGTCATCAGCGATGAAAAACGCGGCTGGCTGTTCCTGGTTGAGGTTGTGACCTCTCACGGACCGGTGTCAGCAAAGCGAGTGGTAGAGTTGGAGGAGTTCACCAAGGATTGCCCTTTTGGTATCGTGTATGTAACGGCATTCCCCAATGCAAGGGAGTTCAAGAAACACGTGGATGATATCGCTTGGGAGACGGAGGTCTGGCTTTCGGATACGCCGGACCATATGATTCACTTCAACGGCGACCGGTTTATCGGACCGAGAAAGTAGAGTTTCTGTCATACAGTTACAAGAAAGGCTTGCGGTTGATTCCACAAGCCTTTCTTTGCAGAGGGAATGTCATCAAGACTTAATCCAGATACCTCCAGTCTTTCTTGTAGAACTCGTCGATGTAGGCGATGATGCCTTCGACGTGGAGGTCGATAATGGCCTGGCGGCCGGTGGAGGACAGGAGGAAGGCGGTCTCCTCCTCGTTGTCGAGGTAGAAGTTGAAGGTGACGGCGGCGGGCATCTGGGCGTGCTTGAGCAGGTACTGCGGGACCTCAACGGGAGGATAGTCGCTGGTGTTGCGGTGGTGCGCGTCTCTTCCCTTGAGGTGGCGCTTGGCGGCGGCCAGAAGGGCTTCGCCCAGGGCGTTGTCGTCTTTGTATCCCGGGAAAGTGCTGACCCACCATCCGCCTTTGTCTTTCCAGATGTTGCCGTTGCCGTCTTTGGCAATCTGGATGGAGACCAGGAAACATTCGTGGCGGCCGTAGAGGAAGGCCTTCCTGTTGGCGCGGTCCACCCGCTCGTCGTTGGGGATGTCTGCGGGCTCCGGAACGAGGAGTTCGGCGTCGTAGCCCCGGTGAAGGAATTCTTCGCGGATGGCGCGGGCGATTTCGCGGTTGTAGCGACCGGCAATGAGCTTGCAGTCTGGTGAGGAGATTCCATCGCGGCTGGAACCGAGGCCGTTGTCGATAATGATTTTCATGGTGATTGGGATTAGATGTGTGAAACATAGTTGATGATTCCTTTGACGTGGAGGTCGATGATGGCCTGGCGGCCGGTGTAGGATTCGAGGAAGCGGAGGTCTTCGGGATTGTCGTAGAAGAGGCTCTCCGTGAGGGCGGCGGCGCAAAGGGTGCGGGAAAGGATGGTGAAGTCGGACTCAAAGTCCGGGTCGCCGTCGGAGTAGTCTTTCCGGATCTTGTGCCCGGGAAGGTAAAGTTCTGCGGTCTGGTAGAGGCAGGTGGCCAGGCGGTCGCCTGCTGTTTGGCCACGGGAGGTGTAGCAGCACCAGCCCCGGGCGTTCATCCATTGCTTGCCGTTGCCGGCTGCGTTGGCGTGGATGGAGACCAGGCAGACGTTGCGGCGGCCCAGCTGGCGGCACCAGGTATTGACGCGCTCGACGCGGGCGCGGAGGGAGATGTCGTATTCTTCGGTAACAAGGAGGGTGGCATCGTAACCGGAGAAAGTGAGTTGTTTTGCTACCGCTGAGGCGATGTCGCGGTTGAAGCGGTATTCCAGGAAGCGGCCGTCGGGGCTGCGTTTGCCAGGGGTGTTGCACCCGTGGCCGGGGTCGAGAAGGATTTTCATTGTGCTGTTTTTTCGTAATTGCCTTGTTTGATTCTGTGGATGAGGCCGATCTGGCACCAGTTCTTGATGTAGCGTTCGGCGGTGGGATTGGGGATGCCGAGACGGGCGGCGTGTTCCAGGAAGGACTTGGTGCTGAAGGTGAGCGGGAGGCTCCGGAGGAACTGCTGCTGGCGGTCGGTGCGCTCGGCGGCGGGTTTGGTGAGGTCGGCGCTTGAGAGCTCGCGGTAGACGCGGACGGTGTGGCGGATGAGCACGCGGGAGATGGCCATGGCGGAGCTGAAGTCTTCATCGTCGCAGATGAGGGTGCTGACTTCCTCGCCGGTGTCGCCGAGGCGAAGCGCGGAGAGAACCATCGCGATGCGGAAGGTGATGAGGCCCAGGCGCCGGACGCTGGCGATGATGTCGTCCCCGAAGAGGAGGTGGTATTCAGCCTGCGTGGCGCCGTAGTAGGCGTTGAAGCGGTCCTGCTGGTCCGTGGTGAACTGGAACTCGATCTCCGGCTGCATCTCCAAGCGCTGGTAGAGGTCGGTGAAGCCCCAGCCGATGTCGTCGAAGATTTCTTCGAGGGAGCTGCCCTGGGGCCGGGCGAAGACGTTGAGCCACTCCAGCTTGAAGCCGAGGTAGTAGAAGATGAAGCGGGAGAAAAGGCCGTTTTCGGCATCCGGGATGAGGGCGGATATCTGCCTGGGCGTTCCGGAGAGGACCGTCGAGAGACGCGGGCGAAGCAGCTCCACAAACTCACGGTCTTTACGGCGGGTGTAGGAAATGGGCTCGTGGTGGAAGGCCTTGCGGAAGCCGTCGCTGTAGTTGCCGAAGTCGGAGCTGAAGACGTTGGCCAGGGTGTCGCCCTCGGTCTCGAACATCAGGCCGCCTCCGCCGTTGTCATTGAGGATCTGGTAAACGGAGGTGGCGGAACTGTTGGCCGGGATGAACAGCAGGCGCAGCGGCGGCTCCTCAGGCGGATCCAGGTCTGGGTTCTTTTTCTTTGCCTGCTCGTAGCGGGACTTTTCGATGCGGTAGTTTTCCATCTCGGTGCGGTAGAGGTCGCGCATCTGCTCGTGGATGGGCTGCACGAGACGGCGGCAGAGCGTCAGGCGGCCCTTGCCGGCGGAAGCCGGTGCCGTGACGAACAGGAAGAGGTTGGGATAGACCTGGCGGCCGGCGTAGATGCCGTACACGCGCGTAAGGCAGGCCGAGAAGCTGACGATGGAGCCGAGGATGAGCAGGTCGGCGTCTTCGTTGGAGGTGGCGTTGCGGGCAACTTCGTCGAGGATGCCGGGCAGATGGCCGTAGAGTTCCTGGGAGAAGGTGGGCATCGGTTCGGGGGCGGGAGTTTCCATCATTCCATCGGTTCCATCAATTCCATCGGTTGATGGAAATTCCTGCTGCGGTTTTTCTACGGGGAAGCTGACAGAGATACCACACTCCTTGGCGCGGCCGAAGAAAGACTTGACGGTGACGGCGCCGCGGCCGGCCTTGACGCAGGCGGTGTACTGCTTGTCGGCTTCCTGCTGGTTGTACTGAGGATAGAAGCGGCTGACGCGGTGGAAGTAGTCACGGCCGCCTTCTCCCAGGGCATCGGCCAGGGCGAAGCCGACGGTGAGCCAGTTGTCGTATCCGGCGGTGATGTCAACGGCGGCCTCCTCGATGCGGCGCGTGACCTCGGCAATCTGCTCCTCCAGGGTAGCGTTCATGTCGCGGTTGATGGAGGCGCTGCGCCGGGACGGCTGGGCCTGCGGCTGCTGCTCCTGTCCGCCGGTCGCTGCCGGGCTTTCCTTCCATTCGTCGGGGTTGAATTTCTTCTTTGCCATAGGTGCTACAGGAGTTCGGGGTTGATGTAGGCCTGCGGGTCGCACGGCAGAAAGCAAGCGCGGCAGACGTCTTTGCCTGACTGGTCCACCTGGATGCCGTAAGTCTTCTGGACGTAGGCGGAGACGGAGCGGAAGTAGTCGCCGTGGCTGCATTCGGTAAGATCGACTGGAATGACCCATTTGAGGCCGTCGCCGGAGGGGCTGCGGAAGAGCAGCTGCGTCTCGAAGTATTCGTCCGTCTGGAGCTTGCGGAAAAGGCCCTCAACGTCCTGCAGGTGGTCGAAGTCGAGGCAGAGAAGGCCGCTGTGCTGGATGAGCTTGTCTTCCTTGCGGACGGAGAAGGTGCCGGAAAAGGTGCAGTAGTCGAACTGCGTTGCTTTGAACTGGCGGGCACGGCGGACGTCGCGTATCCTCCGGAGGTCCTGGGTGCGGTTGTGGGCGTATCGGCCTACGATGTAATTGTAGGCGTCGCGGACGGTAATCTGCTTGTGCGGGACGGTGTTGGCCACGGGGGCCTTGAAGAAGGAGAAGTGGGGCTGCTCGACGAAGGGCGTCTGGAAAAGAAGGCCCTGATTCTCCTGCTTCCCGAGGTTGAGGTAGAGCTCGTCGCTGATCACCTGCAGGAGTTCGTCGCCGGTCTTCTGGTAGAAGCGTTCGGCGAAGTCCAGGAAGGTGCCGTCGGGGATGTGTCCGGAGGAGTCGTGGTGCCGGGCGATGCGGCGCGGCAGCTTGGCCTCAGGATCGACCTTCTCCATCCAGATGTGCAGCGACGGGCGGGAGTTGTCCCACGGGTTGCGGTTCCAGCCGCAGTCGTCTCCGGAGACTTTCATCAGGAAGTCGGCCGGGTAATACTGGCGGAGGATGTGGGAGTAAACGTCGGAGCCGTAGAGCGTGCGGGCGATGACGTTTTCTTTGGTCAGGTCGGCGGGTTTCATACTCTAGCGGCGGATGTCACCCGGCTTGTGGTTCGCTACGTAGGTCTGGGCAATCTCCAGGGCGTTTTCCGGGTTGGCAGGACGTCCGGCATTGTTCCAGGCGATGATTTTGGTGAACGGGAAGAAGAGCTTCTTGCCGCGCTTGACGTAGGGAATCTTTTCGTCGCATACCCAGCCGTAGATGGTCTGCTGGGCGGGATGGTCCGGCAGGAAGTCTGAGAGTTCCGTGACGCTGAATTCCTTCACGGGGTTGAGGAAGCTGGGATTGAGCCGGCACAGGAAGTCCCAGATGTAGCGGGTGAAGACGTTCAGCCGGGCAAGTGCTGCGGGGATTTCCTCCTCGGGCACAGGCTGAAGGGTGTCGAGCTCTTCTTCCAGCTGCTGCTGGAGCGTTCTTTCGGGCCGTGCGGCCTGGATGGTTGCCTGGTCGATGACGCGGGCGGATTCAGTTGTTTTGGGCATGGCTTTGTGTTTTATGCCGCTGCCCTTTCTGAATCCTGGCGAGTGTGGGAACAAAAAAGCCAGCGACGGTTGTTTCGCTGGCAAATATGGAGGGGGTATTATGCGCTGGGGTAAGCGCCGGGTGTAGCTGGGGTAACCCCGGATTTATCCTTTCTTGTCGTTTTCTATCCTTTGGGCGACTGCGGGAAAGAGTTCCTGCAGGGCGCCTTGCACGATGCCAAGGTCTTTCTGTACGGATTTCCGGTCAAAGTCGATGTTGAGGTATTTGCGGAGGTTCTCGATGCTGTGGCCGGAAATGAAGTGGATGAGGCGTGCCCAGGCAGTCTTGTCGGAGTTGGTGAAGTCGATGTGCAGCTCGCGGAAAAGATAGTAGAACAAGAGGGCGAGCTGGTCAGCGGTAGCTCCTTTGGTCGTTCCCCCGTCAGCGGAAGCTATGGATGGGCTCGCTGCGGCGTCGTTCGCGGCTTGCTCCGCCTTGATTTCCCGCTCCAACAGGTCGAAGCGGTGGACCAGGAGGCCGCTGACCATCCGGTACAGGTAGGATTTGTCGCCCATGAAGAGTTCGGCCGTGTCGCCGAGGAACTTCCTTTTCGCGGCCGGTTCCAAACGGGACATCGACAGCTCGACGGACTCCATAATGGCCATGGCCAGGCACTGGTCGTGGAGGGCTATCATTTCTTCGGGTTCATGCAGAAGGTAGCGCTCATCCTCGGGTGTGAGTTTGAGAAGGATGGCTGGAAACTGAGAGTAATGTTCTTTATCGGCCAGGAAGAAGTTGTTGAAGGCAAGCTTCTGCTTCTCCGTGATGATTCTGGAGGTGACACCAATGGCCAGTGCAAGCGTCATGACGGTGCAGCGCTGACCGTTGGAGGTGGTGTGGCACTCATAGATTTTGTCATCGAGAAGCTCCGGGAGGGTGTTCTTGTATCCGGGCATCGGCTCCAGTTGTTTGTGGAATTCCTTCAAGTAGGGTCCGATGGCCTCCTTGCCTTCAATCTCGTCGAGGATGTGCTTGACACAGTTGCAGAGGGTGACGGAGGGGAAATCGCGCTCGTATATCTGTAGTTCCGGAGTGAGACCGGCACTATAAATCTTGGTGAGGAGGGCGTATGCGCAGCCATAGTCGGGGCTCTCGAAGACGACATCTACGACGGTATGGAAGTAGCGTTTTACGAACATGGCTATTTGGTTTTCGGTTCAACGGGGTTCTTGCGGGGGCGGCCGCCTTTGTTCTTGGGTTTGTCGGTGAGGTCGATATCGACACCGATGTTGATGGATTCCGCAGCCTTGCGCTTGTCTTCGTCCATGATGTCGGCATAGATCTGGGTGGTGGCTACGTTTGCGTGGGTGAGGAGTTTGGACACCGTGTAAATGGAGGTTCCCTTGCTGGTCAGCAGTGTGGCATAGGTGTGGCGGAAAGTGTGAAAGGTGACGGGCTTGGTGATGCCGGCATCGGCCACCCACTGCTTGAGGTACTTGCTGAGGGTGGTCCGGCTGAAGCCGTCGAAGATGCGGCCTTCCTTCTTCTCCCCAAGCAGGGCGAAGGCTTCTTCGCTGATGGGAATGAGCGCCACGGTGTCGGTCTTCTGGGTGCGGACGTCGAGGGCATAGCCGCCGTCGGGGTAGATCTTGACATTGTCCCAGGTGAGCTGCTCGATGTCGGAGATACGGAGGCCGCAGAGACAGCTAAGGAGTCCGGCGCGCTTGACCTGCGAGTTGCCGCAGGGGGTGGCGGCCAGCTTGCGCACTTCGTCCAGGGTGAGGTATTCCTTGTGGATGGCCTTGAAGGGGATGCCCTCCAGCCGGGAGACGACGTCATCGAGCAGGATCTTCTCTTTCTGGGCGCGTTTGAGGACACTGACGAAGAATATCCAGTAGTTGGCGGCGGTGTTCTGGCTGACGAACTGACGGCCGTCGAGGGTGCAGTCCGGTGCCAGCAGGTAGGCCTTGAAGCGCTCGCAGAGGTCATAATTGACATCGGCAACGGTGCAGTGGCCGCCGGTGAACTTGCGGAAGTGCTTGAAGGTGCCCATGACGTTGGAGCCTGGCTCATTTGCAATCTTCTCGAAGTAGTTGATGAAGTCGATGCGGCCGCGGGTGCGGTCGGCAAAGCCGAACTGCTCCTTGAGGATGGCTATCTCGCGTTCGGAGCGTATGGCCTCGGCGATTTTGAGTTTCTCGGCGTTGTTGCTGCGCTCGATCTTGCCCTTGGGGTCTTTCTTCAGGTAGATACCCAGGTATTCGCGGCGGCTCTCCAGGCCGGTGCGGGGATTCTTGACCGGCGGCCAGAAGTCCAGGTAGAGCGTGATCTTGCCGCTCGGGAGCTCGCGTTTGCGGAGGGTGACTTTGGTTGCTGACATAAGGCTATGACTTTTTCTTGTGTTTCATGATGTAGTTGTAGAGCTGGCGCCGGACGTAGAGGATCTCGCGGCCGCGCTGGATGCCTTTCATTCCGGCTTTGCGGGCGTAGTAGAGAACGCTGGCCTTGTTCATGCCGAGTTCCTTGCCGAGGCTGGTGATGGTGCAGAATTCGATGTCCTGCTCATTGAGGTTGCTGCGGAGGATGTCCCAGTCGTATTTGGAGATGAGGAGCTGGCGGCCCTGGTGCTTCTTGGGGATCTTCTTTTCGCTGACGGTATCATAGACGTGCTGGCGGGAGATGTGGTATTTGTCCATGATTTCCTGGACGGTGTACCAGTCTTCCGCCCCAGCTTCGCTGGGGTTGAAGCATTTCTTCAATGCCTTGGTGTCGAAATGGATGCGGCCGTGGAAATAGAAAGCGGTGAGTCCTTTCTGCTTGGCTCGCTCACGGATATGATCGGCCGTGAAGCCCAGGAGCGGAGCTGCGTCTTCCGGGGTGATGTATTCCTGCTGTTGGACCAGGGCATCGGCGTGAGATGTATGCAGCGGGGAGAAGCTGTTGTGGGGGTCCGTGAGCTCCCTGATGTTGATGCGGACGGTGCGGGGACCGAGTTTCACGGGATGGATGGAACCTTCCTCGATGCGTTTGTAGAGGGTAGGACGCGAGACGTTGAGGAGGATGGCGGTCTCCGTGATGGAGAGATAGTCCTTGGAAAGGAGAATCTCCCGCGTGCGGTCCTTTACTGAGGTGGATTTGTCCAGGGAGTCGGAGGGCGCCTTGTGGTCCTTATGGAAGTGGTAGTCGCAGAGGTTGGAGCAGAAGTGCGCTGCGGGGTTGGCTGCCTCGAAGGGCTTCCCGCAGTAGTCGCATATGTATGTGCTCCTTTCCATTGTACTTTCCTAAACTTCGGGTGCGGTTGGCGGCTTTTTCGTAAACCATTGTCAGCAGTTGTAAAGCTGGCCGGGTTTATCGGGAGAATTCCTCAAAGGGGCCTTTTCGGTCCAACCGTGGTACAAAGATAGCAAAGATATCGGAATATAACAAAAAGAAAGGAAAAGTTTGATTTTATATTAAATCGCTGATTTACTTTTGTTTAGTGTGGTTTTATCGGGGTTCCTTATCAAAACCTGCGTGGGTTTGAAATGGGTGTGGGAATGTACTTCAAATATAAGCATTATTCCGTAAATTTGTAGGAGATGAAACACCATTTGACACTTGGACTGTTCCTGGCCGTCCTCTCCTGTACGCCGGTTTACGACGTCGTCGTGGCCGGCGGGGGTACCGGAGGGACGGCCACCGCCATCGAGGCGGCGCGCGACGGCGCCCGGACCCTGGTCGTGGAGCCCACGCCCTGGCTGGGCGGCATGCTCACGGCCGCCGGCGTGAGCGCCGTGGACGGGAACTACCGCCTCCGGGGCGGCATTTTCGGAGAATTCACAGACTCGCTCGCGGCCCGGTACGGGGGCTATGAGGCGCTGAAATCGGGCTGGGTGTCCCACATCCTGTTCAATCCGGCCGTCGGCGCGGACGTGTTGAAAAACATGGCCGGCGAAGCCGGGGTCCGGGTCCGTTTCGGGACGGTCCCGGAGGAGATCATCCGCCGCCGTGGCGGGTGGGCCCTCCGCCTGTCCGACGGATCCACCGTCCGGGCCCGGATCCTCATCGACGGCACGGAACTGGGCGACGTCGCGGAAAAAGTGGGCGCGGAAGAGCTCCGGGACCGGGTCAGCGCCCAGGACCTCACCTATGTCGCCATCGTCAAGGAATACGACCACGACGTGAGTATTCCCGAGCCGGAAGGCTATGACATCGACCTGTACCGGAGCTGCTGCGACAACCCCCTCGCGGACAACCGGGACGGCCTCAATCCCTATGGACAACAACTCTGGAGTCCGGACATGATGCTCTCCTACGGCCGGCTGCCGGACGGGCACCTGATGATCAACTGGCCCGTTTTCGCCAACGACTATTTCGCGGAATACCTGGACATGGACGCGGAAGGCCGGGCGGAGGTCGTGCGGAAAGCGAAACTCCGGACGCTGGGGTTCATCTACTTCCTCCAGCACGAGCTGGGATACCGGAACCTCGGCATCGCCGATGACGTATATCCGACCGAAGACGGGCTCCCTTTCTACCCCTACTACCGGGAAGCACGGAGGATCGCCGGGAAGGATACGATGACGGTCGAGGCGGCCAAGCACCCCTATGACTTCGACCTGTACACACGCGCCGTCGCTGTCGGGGGACTATCCCGTGGACCATCACCACGTCCAGAATCCCCGCCGGGAGGAGCTCTCGCACCTCTGGTTCGGGAAGATTCCTTCCTTCAGCGTGCCGATGGGCGTCCTCGTCCCCGTCCGCGTGGAAGACTTCCTGGTCGCCGACAAGGCCGTCTCCACCTCCTGGGAGATGAACGGCGGCACCCGTCTCCAGCCCGTCATCATGGGCCTGGGACAGGCCGCCGGTGCCCTGGCGGCCATCGCCGCGAAGACCGGGCGGCATCCCTCTGGAGTACCCGCCGCCGAAGTGCAGGCCGTCCTGTTGGACCATGGCTGCTATCTCCTTCCCTTCCTGGACCTCAAGCCGACGGACCCCGGCTTCCGCGACCTGCAGGAGAAGGGCGTCCGCGGCGAAGTCCGGGGCACCGGCCGCAGCGTGGGCTGGGCCAACGAAACCTGGGTCAATCTGCCTGAAGATGAATAAAAGAAACCTTGCCATCGACATGTTCCGGGGGCTCACCATGCTCCTGATGGTTTTCGTCAACGAATTCTGGAAAGTGTCCGATGTGCCCCACCCTCTGGAGCATTTCGCCACGATGGAGGACGGAATGGGCCTCTCCGACATCGTTTTCCCCATGTTCCTCTTTGCGATGGGCATGTCCATCCCGTACGCCCTGGAACGCCGGCGGGAAAAGGGATATGACACGGACAGTACCCTGAAGCACATTTTCAGCCGGACGCTGGCCCTGCTGGTCATGGGCACCTTCATCTGCAACCAGGAATCGCGGGAAATGGCCGGGAACCGGGGCCTGTGGGTCCTCCTGATGGTCGCGGGCTTCTTCCTTACCTGGAACCAGTACCCCAGGGACTGGAAACCCGCCCGGTGGCTCAAATGCTCCGGCGTGCTGCTTCTCGTCGTCCTCGCCCTCTGTTTCCGGTCCCCGGACGGAGGCCTCTTCCAGGGCCTCTGGTGGGGCATTCTGGGGCAGATCGGCTGGATGTACCTGTTCTGCGCGATGGTCTGGCTGCTGTGCCGGGAACGGCAGTGGCTCATTCCGGTCATCTGGGCGGGCGTCTGCCTGGTGAACCTGTCCGTCATCCCCATGCGGGACGGCAGCCAGCTCATCGGCCCCAACATACTGGCGGACCTCGCCCAGGCGCTCCAGCTGGGAAAGTGTTACGGCCCGGTCATGGGCCTCGGTGGCGTCATGCTCACGGTGGCTGACTGGAGACTTTCCGACCGCCCCACCGGGCAGCGGATCGGCCTTGGAATCGCGGCCGCCGCCGTCCTGGCGGTCCTGGGGATGGCGGCCCATACCGGCTGGATTGTCTCCAAGAACCTCGGTACGCTCCCCTGGTGCCTCTTTGTCTGCGCCATCTCCGTTGCCTTGTACACCCTGCTGCGATATATGGAGAAAAGGGGCTGGACCGGCTGGTTCAAACCCCTTCTTCCTGCGGGAACCGCCACCTTGACGGTGTATATGATTCCCTATCTGTTCATTGCCCTGTGGATCTTTGTCAATCCGAACGTTCCGCAGTGGCTCTCCGGCTGGGTGGGGGTCGGCAAATGCGCCCTCATGGCCGCCGTCTATATCGCCTGCGCCTGGGGACTGACCAAGGCCGGCATCAAACTCAAAATCTGACGTCCCAATAGTCGAACATCCGGATATGGCAGAGGTCGAAGAGGAAAAAGCCGTCGGCCTCGGCCCGGACCGTCCTGTCGATCTCGGGCAGGAGGGCGGCCTGACCGCCTTTTTCGAAGCCCTTCTCGTTACCGATGTCCGGTCCGGCATAGAACGGCACGTCCCCGCAGAGCCGCTTCCGGCCCAGGCGGGCAAAGCCTTCCATGGTCTTCTCGGTTTCGCCGTGGACATTGGCCGCAGGGCAATAGGTTCCGAGAAGCATGAAGTCGACCAGATCGGCCAGTCCGGTCGCCTGATAGGCCGGCGTCGCCCAGGCGAAGGTCGGTTCCTCCTTCGCCAGGTCGTACTTCGGACTCGTCCAGTTCACGCCGCTCCGGTAATACTCCGAGAACCAGGCGCCAACATAGATCCCCAAAGGCAGGTCCTTCCGGACGGAATGCACCTTGTCCGCGCAACGGGCCACGAAATCATGGATGACCCGGCAGCGGAACGTCAGCCACTCGGTTTCCAGCCCGTCCGGCGTCTTGTCCAGGAAGATATGTCCCGGCTCCGTGAACACCGGCCAGCGCTCCGGTTCGTGCCCCAGATACGCCGCAAACTGTTCCCGGGCCGTCTCCGTATAACCGGCATCCATCGCATAGTCATCATACCGGCAGCGGTCCATGACGATGCCGTCCAGGCCCTGGTAGGAGGCCAACTCGCCCAGCATCGCGAGGAGGAATTCCTGCACCTCGGCATTCGCCGGATCCAGGAAGCAGCCGCCCCGGACGGAGAAATTGTCGGCCTGGTTGGCCAGGGTACCGTCCGGCAGGAGGTCGACAGCGCACCATGCCTTCCGTTCCGGGTGGTCATACACCATCCCGGTGATGAAGTCCGTACCCATCCGCCAGCCACCCACCATCATGTTCACCCCGGCATGGACCTTGAGTCCGGCCGCATGGCCCGCTTCGATGAAGGCCTGCAGATAATCGAAATCCGCCTTCCGTTCCTTCAGGCCGACTTCCCCGCCGAACCAGGCCGGCACTTTCGTGAGCGCCGGAACCACGGAACTCCTGAACAGCACGTCCCCGCAGGTAGGACGCACATCCACGACGATGTCCGTGAAACCCATCTGTGCGATGCGACCGCAGTCGGTCGCGATGGAATCCGCATCGTCCGCATAGCTGGAGAAATTGGCCGAAGCGTCAATCCAGAGGAAGCGGACCGGCGCCGCCTCCTGCACCTTCTGCGTGCAGGAGAGAAGAGCCGAAAGGCTGAGAAACAAAAGGATTCTTTTCATCATCCGTTATGGAATGTCAAAAGGAAAGATGCAGGTGTAAATACTTGGGGAATGATAATTTGCGAATTCATCAGGCCATCACGGACGACAAAATCCTTTTCGTCGCGGGTAACAATGCAATCACAGTTTCCAACAGCTGCACACACGGCTTGAAACACGTCCTCGAAGTCCTTGCCATGCTTGTAGATGGAAGCCTGCAGCATCTGACTGTCCATGGGAAGGATTTCCAGCATCGAAGACAGATACTTCAGATTGACAACGGCCATGTCCTGCCCTACGGTTTTCCGATAGACATACGCGACATTCACCATGGTCAGGACAGACACGGCCAATGTGCACAGCCCCTCTTCCTGCAACTGGAAAAGTTGGGCGCAGCCTTCATATCCCTCCCGTTCCAGCAAGAGGTCCAGAAGGATGTTCGTGTCCAGGAAAACCCTCATTTGGAAAGGAGGTACTGAAAACGGTCATCCTTGATGGCGGACAGATCCTTTCCCTTGGGAATTGCCGACCCGATGAGCCGGCTGATACCCGGGCTGTACACTGCCCTGCGGGAAACGCACGCCTCCTCCAACAGATTCTCGATGTACCGTTTCAGCGAAACACCCTGGCCGGATGCCTGCAAAGACAGTTCTTCAAACACCGCAGGCTTGATGTCGATCAGCTTCCTATGTGCAATGGCCGTTTCCATATATACACTTTCTGCAAATATATATACTTTTCGGAAAACTAAAAAGCCCTTATTCAAAAAAGAGGAGCGCAGGCTCCCCGCAGGGAAACCAGCGCTCCTGTCAAAAAACTGTGCAGCAGACGCATCGGTTAGAAGAGGATCTTATACTTTCCGATGATGCTGCGTGCAGTCCTTTCCTTGACAAATTTATAAAAAAAAGCCTCCTCCGCAAACGAATTATTGCTATTTTTGTATGAAAGCCATTTTTATTAACAATATGGAAAACCGAAGAGAATTTCTGAAGAAGGGCGCCCTGGCGGCGGCTGCGGCGCCGCTGCTGGCGACGGCCTGCAAAACCGAGCCCCGCGGCGACAAGTACGGCATCGACCCGGACCCGTCCGTCGAAAGCAAGCTGATCGTGCCCAAGGGGGCCGGCCTGCCCATCACCGGCACGTTCCTGGACGAGATCTCCCACGACATCCCCCACCAGAACTGGGGCGAACGCGAGTGGGACCGCGATTTCCGGTATATGAAGGCCATCGGCATCGACACCGTCATCGACATCCGCTGCGGCTACCGCAAGTTCATCACCTACCCCTCCCCGTATCTCCTCAAGAAAGGTTGCTACATGCCCTCGGTGGACCTCATCGACATGTTCTGCCGCCTGGCGGAAAAATACGGGATGAAGTTCATGCTGGGTCTGTACGACTCCGGCAAGTACTGGGACACCGGCGACATGTCCTACGAGGTGGAATCCAACCGGTTCGTCATCGACGAGGTGTGGGAGCGGTACGGAAGCAAGTACAAGAGCTTCGGCGGCTGGTACATCTCCGGCGAGATCTCCCGCGCCACGAAGGGCGCCATCGAGTCCTTCCGGACGATGGGACGCCAGTGCAAGGAGGTCAGCGGCGGTCTTCCCACCTTCATTTCCCCGTGGATCGACGGGAAGAAAGCCGTCATGGGCACCGGAAAGATGACCAACGACGAGGCCGTTTCCGTCGCCCAGCACGAGAAGGAGTGGAACGAGATCTTCGACGGCATCCACGAGTATGTCGACGCCTGCGCCTTCCAGGACGGACACATCGACTACGACGAGCTGGACGCCTTCTTCAGCGTGAACAAGAAACTCGCGGACCGCTACGGGATGCAGTGCTGGACCAATGCCGAGACCTTCGACCGGGACATGCCCATCCACTTCTTCCCGCTGAAGTTCGACAAGCTCCGCCTCAAGCTGGAGGCGGCCAGGCGCTGCGGCTACGACAAGGCCATCACCTTCGAGTTTTCGCATTTCATGAGCCCCCAGTCAGCCTACCTGCAGGCGGGCCACCTGTATGACAGATATAAAGAGTACTTCGGACTATGAGCAAACAGGAAAAAAGCATGGGATACATCGTCTTCCTGTCCTTCGTGGCGGCGATAGGCGGTATCCTCTTCGGTTATGACACGGCCGTGATCTCGGGCACGACGGAGATCGTCAAGGCCCAGTTCGGCCTGTCCACGGGAATGGAAGGCTGGTTCGTGGGCTGCGCCCTCATCGGATCGATCGTCGGGGTGATGGTCGCCGGGATGCTCAGCGACTTCCTCGGCCGCAAGAAGACGATGCTCATCGCGGCCTTGATGTTCTCCGTCTCGGCCATCGGCTGCGCCGTGTGCGGGAATTTCACGCAGCTGGTCGTGTACCGCATGATCGGCGGCTTCGGCATCGGCGTCGTATCCATCGTCTCGCCCATCTACATCTCCGAGGTGGCGCCCGCCGAAAAGCGGGGCACGCTCGTCTCCCTGTACCAGCTGTTCATCACCATCGGCTTCCTGCTGGCCTACCTGATGAACTACCTCATCCTGCGCGGGGCGGCACTGGACGCCACGGGAACGGAACTGGGCACCCGCATGTTCAACCAGGAATACTGGCGGGGCATGTTCGGCTGCGAGGCCATCCCGGACCTGCTGTTCCTGGTGCTGATTTTCTTCATTCCCGAGAGTCCCCGCTGGCTCGCCGTCCGCGGACAGCGGCAGGACAAGAGCGGGGAATGGAAGGCCCTCCGCGAGCCCGGCATCCGGAGAGCGGTGCTCGTGGGCAGCGCCATCGCCATCCTGGGCCAGTTCATGGGGGTCAATGCCGTCCTGTACTACGGTCCCAAGATCTTCCAGGACGCCGGCCTGAGCGGGGAGGGGTCCATGTTCTCGACCGTCCTCGTGGGCGTGGTGAACATGCTCACCACGGTCATCGCCCTCCTCATCATCGACAAGGTCGGGCGCAAGCAGCTCGTGTGGTGGGGCGTCGGCGGGATGATCGTGTGCCTCCTGTGCATCGGCACCTGGTTCGCCGTGGGCACGCTGCCCACCTGGTTCCTCCTGACCTTCTTCCTGCTGTATGTCTTCTGCACGGCCATCTCCATCAGCGCCGTCGTGTTCGTCCTCCTGTCCGAGATGTACCCGAACCGGGTCCGCGGCCTGGCGATGTCCATCGCCGGCCTCGCCCTGTGGGTGGGAACCTACCTCATCGGCCAGCTGACGCCCTGGATGCTGGAGAACCTGACGCCGGCGGGCACGTTCTTCCTCTTCGCCTTCTGCTGTCTCCCCTACCTGTACATCATGTGGAAGTACATCCCGGAGACCACTGGAAAGACGCTCGAAGAGATTGAGGCTTACTGGAAGAAATAACTGATTGTGAGTTCGAAAGGCCTGTCCGGCCCGGCGTGGAAATCCACGTAGGGTTCCGGGCAGGCGATTCTGTGGTTGGCCCAGAATACCATGTGCGAAAGCGGACGGTCGCCCCGGACATCGACGGCGAAACCGGTTTCCGCGTCATCCAGCCGGAACCCGTACGGCATGCCTGGAGTATCCGCCGGCCGGAGGTCGCCCATGAAGACGGACTCCCCTTTTTCCAGGGGGCGGCTGAAACGGATGCCGTTTTCCCGGAGCGCCACGCTGTCATAGGCCGAGCGCCAATGTCCGGAGGGCCTGAACGGGAAAGAGAGCCTGCGGTTCCCGTCCATCCGGAACCGGCCCAGGGTGAAGAAGTTATGATTGTACATCTGTCCCTTCAAGTCCACGGCTGCATCCAGGCGATGACGGATGCAGAATGCGTTTTCAGACAGGACCTCGACGGATTTCCGGTAGTCGTATTCCGGCATCACGTGCCGGAAACGGACGGTCCGGGCCGATTCCTCCATCTCGCGTATTCCGGCATCGGCCACCGGATACAGCCGGAACCGGTCGTAGGGATTTCCGTCGGAGCAAAGGCGGCCGACGCCGATCTTCAGGAAGGTCTCCCTCTCCCCATAGCCGATGGGCGTGAATTCTTCGGCAGGACCGCAGACGGCGTCGTGCATCGTGGGCTCATAGCGTTCGAACCACCGGTCCGTGAGGTTGACGCCGCGGAAGACGACCGCATCGAACACTCCGGCCCAGTCGAAGCGAGTGCCCCGGTAGAAGGTACCCGGCACGGACAGGCGGACCTCCAGTCCGCCCTCGCCGATGGAGACCGCGTTCATTTCCGGAAGAATCCGACGGTGGTATAGACGGCCCGGTACTCGGTGGCCGGGTTCGTGCCCAGGCCCTGTTTCCAGGTATTCAAATGCTTATCACCCAGCATCATGCCGGTAGAGCCCCCGCCGTCCAGGTTCATGGCGCTCACGCAGCCGAGGCCCTTCATGATGCGCGCGAGTTCCGGGAGCGAGGCGCCGCGGCTCTCGTCCACCCGGCCGTCACAGATGAACAGGACCACCTTCCCGTCCGCGGTGAAGCCGATGGCCGTGCGGTCGGGCATGTTCCCGGCGGCGCCGGGGAAGATGTCGGAGGCCAGGATCTCGTAATTCGTGACGTACTGGCCGGAGGCGTTGACGGTATCGTCCACGACAACCTTCCCGTCATACAGGACCATGGGCCCGGCGCTGATGGCGTACCGGGGCGACCAGGCCGTCACCGGAACGGGGAAAGTCCGCTTGTCCATGGCGGAGTATTTCGCCTCACCGGGGACGAAAGGAGCGGGCTGTGTGTAATAATAATCCTCGCTGGAGATCCACCAGTAGGCCGCAGGCTTGCCGGAGGCGTCCACGCCCACGACGGACGGTGTGGAAGGAACCCAGACGCCGTCCTTCGCCTTGTCGGAGCCATAGCCCGGGGAAAGGACCTCCCCGCCGATGACATAGGGCATCTTCCAGGCCGATCCGGCGAAATAGCCGCCGTTCACCAGGACGCAGCAGCCCTCGGCGGCTTCCGCCTGCTTGTCGATGGTCGTGGCCCTGTCGGGGCACAGGACGCGGAGCTCCACGTCGCCCGAGCAGTCGGCGACGGCGTACCAGGCATGGAAGTTCCGGCCTTCCAGCGGGTCGGAGGTCTCATAGACCTCGACGGAAGAGGGGATGCCGGAAGGATTCTCCAGCTTCGTCCAGGAAAAGGCATAGGCCTCCGGCTGCGGTGCCAGGGCCACTTCCTGCGTCTCGCTGTAGTGGACGGTGTCCCCTTCCCGCAGGTACACGCGCAGCCGGTAGGTCCGGCCCGCCTCCAGCGCCGGATTCGGGATGGCCTGGAAGACCGACCGGTCCTCCGGCAGGTCCGGTCCGGGGAACACGCGGTCCGACACCGTCGGATCCCCTTCCGTGCTGAGGCAGATCCCATGCGCTCCGGAAAGCGGAAGCGTATAGTTCACAGCGATATAAGCATAGGTACAAGTCACCTTTCCCACCTGCGGCATCTTGGTCCGGTCCACGGGAACCGGCACGTCATAGGCCGGCGAATAGACCACCTTGGAAGCCTGGCCGGGTTCCTTCCCGAAGGCCTGGACACCGAAATAGTACGCCTTCCCGCCCTGCAGGCCCTCGAAAGTATAGGCGGTCGCATCGGGCGCCAGCGTGGCTTCCGGCTCCACGTAATAGGTGTCGGTGGAGAGGCGGCGGAAGACGTAATAGCCGGCCTCGCCGGCGGCACGGTCCTGCCAGGTCAGGCGGACGGACGTCTCGCCGGCGGGCTCGACGGCGAGGCCGGCCGGGTCGGCCATCACGGCCGCTTCCGGGGCGGCGGCATGGCAGGAAACGAGCATGAGGAGCGGGAGGAAGCATTTCATGGGATTCATGTCGGCAACAGGTTTGGACGCCACAAAAGTAGCAATATTTTTATGGAAGTACGAAATATTTTCCATAAATTTGCACCACAGTACACCACACTTGCAAGAACGGGTATGCAAAAGTATTACAAATGGGAGGTGCTCGCCCTCCTGTGGGTCGCCTATCTGCTGAACCAGGCGGACCGACAGGTATTCAACACCGTGCTTCCGGCCATCCGGGACAGCCTGAACCTGACGGATACGTCCGTCGGCCTGATCGCCACGGTCTTCAACCTTTTCTACGCCTGCATGGTTCCGCTCGGCGGCTGGGCGGGCGACCGTTTCAGCCGGAAGTGGGTCACCACCCTCTCCATCCTGTTCTGGAGCATCGCTACCATGTTCACGGGCCTGGCGAACGGGGTCGTGATGCTGGTGCTGATGCGCTCCATCGCCACCGGCGGCGGGGAAGCCTTCTTCGGACCCGCAAACTATTCCCTTCTGGGCCAGTATCACACGGATACCCGCGCCCGGGCGATGTCCATCCACCAGACCTCCTACTATGTGGGCGTCATCCTGGCCGGGTGGCTGGCCGGGAAGATCGCCGACAGCCTGGGATGGAAGTATTCCTTCATCATTTTCGGCGCCGCCGGCATCCTCTGGGCGGTCGTGATGGCCTTCCGGCTGAAGGACGCCCCGAAGGAAGGGCAATTCCCCTCCCCCATCCCCGCGGACAAACCGAAGATCTGGGACGGCTTCAAGACCGTGTTCACCACACCGACAGCCCTCATGCTCACCCTCGGGTTCAGCGCGTTCATCTTCGTAATCACCGGATACATGACCTGGGTGCCGGCCTACCTGCAGGAAGAGTTCGGACAGAACCAGGAGATGGCGGGGCTGCACTCGATGCTGTGGACCTACGTCGCCGCCTTCATCGGCGTCCTCCTCGCCGGAACCCTGTCCGACCGGTGGGGCGCAAAGGACCACAAGGTCCGGATGTACATCCAGGGCGCCGGCCTCATCCTGGGCGCCGTGTTCCTGTTCCTGATGGGCGTCCGGTCGTCCATGTGGGTCCTGTACGCCTGCTTTGCAGGCTGGGGCTTCTTCCGCGCCTTCTTCGACGCGAACATCTATACGGTCCTGTACGACGTCACGCCGCCGCGCCTGCACGCCTCCTGTTCCAGCGCGATGATTACGACCGGCTTTGCCGTGGGCGCCCTCGCCCCGGTCATCCTGGGCGCGATGAAAGAGTCCATGGGCTCCCTTTCCGCCACCTTCCCCCTACTGGGGGTCATCTGGGTCGTCGCCGGCATCCTGTGCCTCGGGGTCGCCAAGGCGCGCTACCAGAAAGATTATGATAAAAACCACTGCTCATGAACGCTGAACTAAAACTCCGGAAGCCCAAGGCCGGCCTGTTGCTGGTCGCTTCCCCCCGATTCAAGAACCTTTCCGGTCCCCAAAGGGGGACCTACCACGAGCGCAAGCTCAAGGCCGTGGAGGAGATCAAGGCCTCGCTGGACTTCCTGGACCTCGTCTATCCGGGCATCACCT
Organism: Bacteroidales bacterium; assembly: GCA_017464245.1. Lineage (GTDB taxonomy): Bacteria > Bacteroidota > Bacteroidia > Bacteroidales > UBA932 > Cryptobacteroides. The sequence goes on from JAFUDV010000053.1 coordinate 23,927, forward strand.
ACGAACGTGAAGACGCGGAAAAGGCCATCTCCCTTTTCTTCAACGAGAAGGTCGACTTCGTCCTGGTGGAGTTCCTCTCCTGGAGCGAGGACTTCGCCTGGATCCGGTTCCTGCGCGACATGCCGGACATCCCGGTCCTGTTCACCAACGTGGCCAAGCCCCGGATGACCTTCGAGACCACCCTGGACGAGGACGACTTCATCGACTACCTGTGCGCCGGCACCCTCGTGGGGTCGCTGGAAGCTTCCGGCTCCGTGAGCCGGGTGCCCCGGAAGAACGTCAAGACCATCCTGGGCACGCGGGAAGAGATCACGGCCCAGGTCCGGGTCTATGCCGACGCCGCCCGCGCCCGCGCCATCCTGCGCCGCTCCACCATCGGCCTCATGGCCAACATGAACGAGGCCATGTGGTCCACCTACATGGACAATTATGACCTGTTCACCAAGCTCGGACCGGAAATCCGCTACCTCCCCTACTCCGACTACGGCGACATCATCCGGAACCTCCCGCAGGACGAGGTCGATGCCTGGTACAAGGACCTTTCCACCCGCTACGAGGTGATGGACGACGTGGCGGAGGACAAGTTCCGCGGCTGCGTGGAGGCCTCCCTCGCCCTCCAGAAGATGGCGGAGAGGAACGACATCGACCTGATGGTCTACAACGACATCGACCAGGCGACTTTCCGCGTGGCGGGCTGCCGCGCCGGGTTCTACCACCCCTGGTTCAACGAGAACGTGTCCGTGCTGGTCCCGGAGGCCGACATCGGCGCAGGCATCATCACCTACGTGCTCAAGCTCCTCTCCGGCAAGCACGTGAACTTCCTGGAGCCGTTCCACATCGAGGACGACTTCGGCACCTTCGCCGGCGGCCATGCGGGTCCCAACGACCACAATGACCCGGCCTGGCAGCAGAACGTCATCGTGTCCCGCGACGTCCGTTTCGCCAAGACCTCCTGGAAATACGCCGGCGCCCCGTTCGCCTGGTACCGCATCTCCCCGGGCCTCAAGACCATGGCCCAGCTCGTGGAATGCGAGGGCCGCTACAAGCTGGTGTGCACCCTCGTGGAGTCTCTCCCGGGCAAGCATCTGCTCGCCACCTACACGCACAGCATTTTCCGCCCGCAGGTGCCCGTAAAGCGCCTGTTCGAGGAAATCCTCCGGATCGGCACCACCCAGCACTTCGCGATCGCCGACGGCGACTGGACGGCCCAGCTCCGGAATTTCGCCGAAATGACGGGCATCGAATTCCATGACATCCGATAAAGACCTGACACGATGAGCTTCATGTACAATCCTTTCCCGTACGACGACCCGAAGCCGGTCAACCGGCCGCGGCTCGAGGGCCGTACGGTGAACGCCCTCGTCACGGGCAGTCCCAAAGTATTCGCCCACATCGCCTCGAAACTGTCCGGGGGCGCCGTCGTCGCCCTGGACGGCTATACGGCGGCCGATTTCGGCCGCGCCGCAAACCTTCTCCGGCAGCAGCTCCACGTCGCGGGGCGCAAGACCCGCGTCCTGCATTTCCGGGACTGCTACAAGAGCGAGGAAAAGCTCTGGGAACTGGTGGACCGCCACCTGAGCTGGGACCGGAGCGAGGACCCCACCCTCCTGTTCGGCCGCCTGTACAAGGGCGGTTACGAGGGGCTCCTGAACCCCCGCAAGGTGGAAGCCTTCCGCTGGTCCGTCCAGCATCCCGAGGACGGGACCGTCACCATCGTGGAAGGGGCGGGCTGCCTGGTCCAGGCCATGCGCGACCTCTATGACGTCAAGGTGTGGCTGGACGTCACGCCCAAGGAATCCATCCTCCGCATCCGCCGGGGCGCCTACGTGAACCTGGGCATGGAAGCCCCGCTCACCACGCCCCTCATCATCCGCCGCTGCTACTACTGCGACTTCGAGGTAGCGGTCCACCTGCGCCGGGAACTGCTTGCGGGCGGCGGCGTGGACTTCTACGTGGAGTCCGACCATCCGGAGGACATGAAACTCCTCCCCTACGACGCCTTCACGGAGGTCATGGACAGCCTGTCCACCTACCCGTTCCGCTGCAAGCCGGTGTACCTGGAAGGGGTCTGGGGCGGCACCTACGTCAAGAAACTCCGCCATCTGCCGGACACGATGCGAAACTGCGCCTGGGTCTTCGACCTGATCCCGATGGAAGTGTCCATCCTGGTGCAGGTGGGCGGGACCGTCGTCGAATTCCCCTTCTCCACCTTCTTCATGAAGGAAGGGACTGCGGTGCTGGGAGAGGGCTGCGTGAACAAGTTCGGCGGCTACTTCCCCATCCGCTTCAACTACGACGACTCCTACCACTCCACGGGCAACATGTCCATCCAGTGCCACTCCGGAAGTACCTACAACAAAGAACATTACGACGAGCTGGGCCGGCAGGACGAGAGCTACTACGTCGTCGCCACCGGCCATGACGCGAAGACCTTCATCGGCTTCCGGGACGATGCGGACATCCCGCAGTTCTTCCGCGACATCGAGGCCGCCGACACGGAGCACAAGCCGGTGGACTACATGAAGTACGTGAGCTACGAGGAATCCCGCCCGGGCCTCCAGGTGATGCTCCCCGCCGGGACCATCCACTCCAGCGGCCGCAACCAGGTGATCCTGGAAATCGGGTCCCTCACCGTCGGCTCCTATACCTACAAGATGTACGACTACCTGCGGCTGGACTTCGACGGCAAGCAGCGGCCCATCCACACGAAGCTGGGCAAGCTGAACGTCGCCACCGACCGCACCACTTCCTGGATCCGCAGCAACGTGGCCGTTCCGCCGCGCCTCGTCCGGGAGACGCCCGACGGGAAGGAATTCGTCGTGGGCGAACACGACCTGCTGTACTTCTCGCTCCGCCGCCTGGAATTCGACCGGAGGATGGAGGACGATACGGCCGGCCGGTTCCATGTCCTCACCCTCGTGGACGGCGAGCGGGTGCGCGTCCGTTCCCTGGACCATCCGGAGAAGTGCTACGAGGCCGATTTCATGGACCTGGTGGTCGTGCCGGCCTCGATGGGCCGCTACGTGGTCGAGAACCTGGGCGTGGAGCCCATCCGCATCCATAAGACGATGCTCAAGGACGGTTTCGAGAACGATGAGCTCTAAGGGGGCATACCGGTTCCTGGACGTCGGGGGCACCTTCATCAAGTGCTCCGACGGACGGACGGTCCCGTCGAACTCCGGCGGGACCCGGGCGCAGATCGCCGAGGCCCTCCGCGCGGCCGTGGGCGACACGGACGGGCTGGACGGGATCGGCGTCGCCATCCCGGGGCCCTTCGACTTCCGGGAAGGCATCTTCCGGATGGACCATAAGTTCGCCGCCGTCAAGGGCCTCCCCTTTCGGATGCTCTCCGGCGTGCCCCGGGAGATTCCGCTCCGGTTCCTGCACGACGTCCATGCCCTGCTGGCCGGGTCGATGAAGCGGCTGGACCTGCGGGGAAACACCGCCCTCGTCACCCTGGGGACCGGCCTCGGTTTCGGGCACGCCCTGCAGGGGCGGATCCAGGAAAACCCGATGGGCTCCCCCGCCCGGAACCTGTACAACATCCCCTGCCAGGCCGGCATCCTGGAGGATTCTGTCTCCGCCCGCGGCATCCGGAACCTGTACGCCCGCCTGACCGGCGACATCGGCGTCTCCGCCTATGAAGTGGCCCTCCGGGCCCGCGCGGGCGACCTGGCCGCCATGGAGGCCTATTCCACGACGGCGACGGTCCTCGGCGAATACCTGGCTCCTGTGCTGGAGGAGCTCGGGATCGACTCCCTCCTGTTCGGCGGCCAGGTCGTCAAGTCGTTCGACCTGATGGAAAGGCCCCTGCGGAACGCCCTGGAAGGGATCCCGAAACTGGAAAGGATCGCCATCGCCCCGGAAGGGGCCGTCTATGAAGGACTTGCAACCCTGTTCGAAAACAACTAACTTTGGAAATATGAAAATCAGACAAACCGTTTCCCTCCTGGCCGGCCTGGTCCTCTCCGCCCTCCTGGCGGCGGGCGCGGCCGCCCAGTCCCGGGAGGTGAAGGGCACCGTCATCGACGAGAACGAGCAGCCCCTCGCCGGTGCGACCGTCACGGTCAAGGGAGAGACCCGCGGCGTGATGACCGACGGCGCCGGGCGCTTCACCCTGTCAGTGAAGCCCACCGACTACCTCATCGTGATGTTCCTCGGCTACAACGACGAGGAAATCGCCGTCGGGAACCAGAAGGACCTGCTGGTCAAGATGGTACCCCAGGCCAACACGCTGGACGAAGTCGTCATGGTCGCCTACGGCGCCCAGAAGAAGGCCTCCGTCATCGGGTCCATCTCCACGGTCACCCAGGAACAGCTGCAGGCCCCGATCGGCCAGCTGTCCACCGGCCTCGCGGGCAAGCTCGCGGGCGTGGTGGCCATGCAGCGTTCCGGCGAACCGGGCGAGAGCGCCGAGTTCTGGATCCGCGGTGTCAACACCTTCGGGGCCAACTCCACCCCGCTCGTACTGGTGGACGGCGTGGAACGGAGCATGGACCTCGTGGACGTGGAGGATATCGCCACCTTCTCCATCCTGAAGGACGCGACGGCGACGGCCCTGTACGGCGTGCGCGGGGCGAACGGCATCGTGCTCATCACCACCCGCCGCGGCGCCGAGTCCAAGCCCAAGGTGAGCTTCAAGATGGAGACCGGCGTCACCCGGCCCACCCAGCTCCCCAAGATGGCCTCCACCTCGCAGTTCATCGACTACTACAACGAGATCTACATGGCGGAAGGGAACCCCGACCCGGTCATCTCCCCCTACCAGAAGGAGCTGTACCTGAGCGGGGCCGATCCGGACCTGTACCCTTCCGTGGACTGGATCAAGGCCATCTTCAAGGACCAGGCGCGGAACTCCCGGATCAACCTCAACGTCACGGGCGGTACCAAGAACGTGCGGTACTACGTGGGCGCGAGCTATTACTATGAGGACGGTATCTTCAACACCGTCGCGAACGACCGATACAACGCGCAGATGAACTACAACAAGTTCAACTTCCGCTCCAACGTGGACATCAACATCACCCCCACCACCACCCTGGCGATGAGCATGTCCACCCAGTTCACCACGAAGAACGCCCCGGGCGGCGGCGACGGAAACAACGTCAACTACATCTACCAGTACGCCCTCCGGAACACGCCGATCGCGATGCCGCTTTTCTACTCCGACGGGGAGCACCTCTCCAACGTGACCGGCACCGAGAACCCCTACAACTACCTGAACGAACGCGGCTACGTGTCCCGGACCAGCAACGTCGCGCAGACCACCGTCTCCCTGAACCAGGACCTCGACGTCCTCACGGAGGGTCTCTCCGCCAAGGTCCAGGTGTCCTGGGACGCCACGAACACCACCACCCTGGGCCGGACCATCCTCCCCAAGACCTGGTATGCCGATTCCCGCGACCCGGAAACGGGGGCGCTGATCTACCACGTGCGGGACGACTACGCCGGCACGATCAGCCTCTCCAACACGCCCTACGGGGTGAACGTGCTGAACCTGGAGGCCTTCCTCAACTATGAGCGGACCTTCGCCAGCGCCCACCGCGTGAGCGGGATGTTCACCTACAACATGCGCAGCCGCACCATCACCACCGCCGGCTCCTACCTGGCGGCTTTCCCGTACAAGAACATGGGTATCGCGGGCCGTGCGACCTATTCCTACAAGGACCGCTACTTCACGGAGTTCAACTTCGGCTACAACGGGTCCGAGAACTTCGCACCGGGCCACCGGTTCGGTTTCTTCCCGTCGGGTGCCCTGGGCTGGATCGTGAGCAACGAGCCGTTCTGGTCCCCTGTCAAGCACATCGTGAGCCTCCTGAAGTTCAAGACCTCCTACGGCAAGATCGGCAACGACCAGATCGGCGGCAGCCGGCGCTTCGCGTACAACACCACGATGCAGGGTGCCGGCGGCTGGAACTTCGGCCTGAACCAGGTGACCTACATCGCCGGAAAGGCGACCGGCGACATCGGCAACGACGCCGTCTCCTGGGAGGAGGCGACCAAGTTCGACGCCGGCATGGAACTGAACCTGTTCCAGGACGCCCTCAAGTTCCAGATTGACTACTTCCGCGACTACCGCGACGGCATCTTCCTCCAGCGGCGGTCCACCCCCACGGCGGCGGGCATCAACGTCCAGCAGTGGGTGAACATCGGCGAGATGATGAACCAGGGCTTCGACCTGTCGCTCCAGTTCGACCGGCAGTTCGGCGAAGTCCGCGTCTCCGCGAAGGGGAACTACACCTTCAACCGGAACAAGGTCATCAACGACGACTATCCGGACAACATCTGGCCGTACATGAACACGGCGGGCTATGTCCACAACCAGCAGATGGGCCTCATCGCCGAAGGGCTCTTCTCCTCCCAGGAGGAGATCGACGGCTGGGCCCGGCAGACCTTCGGTCCCGTGAAGCCCGGCGACATCAAGTACCGCGACATCAACGGTGACGGCGTCGTGGACCCGTACGACGTAGTCCCGATCGGCCGGACCACCATCCCGGAGATCAACTACGGCTTCGGCCTGAGCCTGGGCTGGAAGGGCATCGACGCCTCCGTCTTCTTCAGCGGAGTCTCCAACGTGACCCGCATCATCGGCGGGACGAACCTGTACGGCGGCGCGGCTTCCAACATCCGCACCCAGGGACAGGTGTTCGAGGACGTGGCCCTGCACCACTGGACGGCCGCCAACCCCGATCCGGACGCCGCCTATCCGCGCCTGACCATCTCCAAGGCGGAAAACAACAGCCAGGCCTCCACTTTCTGGCAGCGGGACATGAGTTTCCTGCGCCTGAAGAATGCGGAGATCGGCTACACCCTCCCGAAGAAATGGACCAGCCGCCTGGGCATCCAGACCACCCGCCTGTACATCCAGGGCGTGAACCTCCTGACCTTCTCGAAGTTCAAGCTCTGGGACCCCGAGCTCAGCTCGTCCTACGGCAACGTGTACCCGGCGACCCGGAATGTCAGCTTCGGCCTGAACCTCAACTTCTAAACGGACTGCGACATGAAAAAGATACTCTATATCCTCTGCGCCCTCCTTCCCCTCGCGGCCTGCGATTCCTGGTTCGACGTGAACCTGCAGGACCAGGAAGACCTGGAGACCACCTTCAGCCGGAAGCAGACCACCAAGCAGTTCCTCGCGCACCTGTACAACTACATTCCCCGCGAGGAGATCGTGAACGGCAAGCATGAAGGCGGCGTCACCACCCGCGGCGACGACGTCCTGTTCGGATCGTCCACCTACGCCAGCATCTGGTACAACTACCGGACGGGCGACTATTCCAGCGCCACCCCCTCGTACAAGAACGTCGCCGACGCGACAGCCCTCGGCCGCGGCAACATCTGGCCCCGGTACTACGAGGCCATCGACCAGTGCTCCATCTTCCTGGAGAACGTGGACCGCGACGTCGAGGACACCGAGGAGGTCCGCGAATACATGAAGGCCGAGGTCCGCTTCCTCCGCGCCTACTACTACTTCATCCTGTTCCGCCAGTACGGCCCGGTCATCATCTGGGGCGACCGGCGCGCCGGAGCCGACGTCGTGGGCAAGGAACTGGACCGGAACACGGTGAACGAGAACGTGGATTTCATCGTCAGCGAACTGGACCACTGCATCTCCGTCCTGCCGAACAGCGTGGGCGAAGTGGGGACCCTCACCGCCGAGTCCGAGACCGGGCGCGTCACCAAGGGCGCTGCGATGGCCCTCAAGGCCCGCGTCCTGCTGTACGCGGCCTCCCCGCTGTACAACGGCCAGAACGGCCGCGGCATCTACGACGGGATGGTGAACCGGGACGGAAAGCGGATCTTCTCCCCGTACAACACGGATGACGAAGGAGCCACCGTGGACAAGTGGAAAAGGGCCGCCGACGCGGCGGAAGCCGTGATCGGCATGTCCCAGTACCGGCTCGTCCAGGCCAAGGGCGACACTTTCCAGGACTATGCCGACGCCTACCAGAACGTCTTCTTCGACCGCTGGAACAGCGAAACCCTCTGGGGCTGGTGGTTCCACAGCTGGGAGGACTACCTGGGCACCACCGGCGGGGCCATCGCCTACGCCGCCCCGCGCGACATCGTCCTGTACGGCTTCCAGCTCCTGACCCCGTCCCTCAAGCTCGTGGACGCCTACCCGATGTGGGAGACGGGCCGATATCCGGTGACGGGCTACAAGAAGGACGGCGACGGACTGGACTACTCCCAGCCGGAAATCGACGAGAAGTCCGGCTACCGGGCCGAGGGATGGACGGAGAACTACCAGCAGACCGTGGACGTGGAGCCCGTCTGGGCGACGCCCTTCAAGGCCCACAACTCCACCGTGGGCCGCGACCCGCGCTACTACTCCTGCCTCGTGCCGAACGGTTTCTGGTGGCCCTCCCGCACGACCGCGGCGACCGGCCGCAACATCCAGATCGAGGAGATGGACCCGACCACGGGCAAGATGGTTTCCAAGACCATCAACCCGGTCCGCTTCACCTGTTACGACGCCCAGGAGGCCTCCAGCCGCTGGAAGCAGGACGGCGAGGTGAACCGCGTGGGCTATTCCTGGCGCCGCTGGTACAAGGCCGGCAACCCGCTCTCCAAGCAGACGGACTACACGTCCCTCCGCTACATCTACCCGGCATTCCGCCTGGCGGAGATGTATCTCGCGGCGGCCGAGGCCAACAACGAGATGGCCAACCGCGATGAAGCGAAGGCTCTCCGGTACCTCAACGCCGTCCGCAACCGCGTGGGTCTCAACAACATCGAGGAGGCCTACCCGGAGGTCGTGGGCAACAAGGAACTGCTCCGCTGGTGCATCCGGCAGGAGAAGTTCGTGGAGTTCGGCATGGAAGGCGCCCAGCGCTGGTTCGACAACAACCGCTGCATGATCTCCGAGGAGGAGAACAACTGCGGCAACTGGACACTCCACGTGAAGGCGGGCACCTACGAGGACTCCTACACCCGCGTGAAGGACGACTACATGGGCAATCCGGCCGTGTTCGGCGTCCGGGACTACTTCTTCCCGATGAGTTCCGACGAGATGGCGGAGATGCCCGCTTACACCCAGAATTACAACTTTTAGCCGATAGGAGGAGCTTGCAGTGAAAAAACATCTGACCCTTTTACTGACCGCCGCCTGCCTCGTCGCCTGCGTGGACGAGCGCGACAGCCTGCTGCCCGCGGACGGGCTCGGCCTCTCGGTGTTCGAGCCCACGGAAGTGTCCATCTACGACGGGTCCTTCCGGATGGCCGTCCTCAAAAGCGGAAAGGGCTTCGATGCGGCCGACGTGACCGTGGAGCCCTCGGCGGAGGCCCTGCGCAGCTACAACGAAAGCGCAGGGACCCATTACTTCCCCATTGACAGCAAGTTATATACGATTGCCGGAAACGAGGCCCATTTCGGGGCGGAGGATTTCGCATCGCCCCTGACCATCACCTGGGACATCGACGCCGTGTCGGCCTACATGGACGAGTGGGCGCAGTACGGCGTGAAGGACTTCGCCATCCCCGTCGCGCTCACCGGGAACACGATTCCGGTGTACGAGGGGCACGGACTTGCGGTCCTCCACATCGCCCGGTCCGTCGTCTCCCTCGCCCAGACGGAGATCGAAGCCCAGGTGGACCTGGAGGCGGAAGGGTCTTCCACCCTCCGGTTCCAGGTGGGTCTGGACCGGCTCGTCGGGCAGGATATCCGGCTGGACTTCGCCATCGACAACAGCCTGATTGACAGTTACAATGCGCTTCACGGGACCTCCTTTGCGGCCGCTCCGGAGGGGCTCCTCCGCATCGCGTCGAATCCGGTCGTGCTGCCGGCGGGCGTGCAGTCGCAGCGGGTGGAACTCACCCTCACCCCGTCCGTGCTCGGCGGGGCGGACTTCGACGGCTATCTCGTGCCCGTGCGCCTCACCGGATCCGACCTGAAGGGCCTGGGCATCGGCGAGGACGTGCTCTACGTGGTCCTTACGCCCAAGAAGGCCGAGGCGGGCAAGTTCTTCCGCCTGTGGGGCAAGTACTCGCTGGAAGGCCTCTGGTTCAACGGCTGGCTGAACGGTCTCGCGGAAGGCAACGACCGCAACATCGCGATGGACGACGAATACGTGTACGTCGTGAAGGCCGCGGCCGACGGCAAGGGCGTCTGGGCCATCAGCCTGGAGAAACCGTCCCTGGTCCGCGAAGTGGACATGACCGGCGTCGCCGGCGGCTATTTCGAGACCGCCTGCGTCCGGACCATCCCGAACCCGGCCACCGGAAAGCCCATCCTGCTGCTCTCCAGCATGTCCATGGACGCCGGTTCCCCGGTGATGGTCTATGCCTACGAGAACGGCATCGACGCCGCCCCGAAGGCCATCCTGTCCAACTACACGATTCCGAGCTGGGCCAGCAGGCGCTTCGGCGACCAGTTCACCGTCTATGGCGACTGGCAGAGCGGCGAGTTCTGGATGCGTTCCATGACGAGCTCGACCTCCGCCCGCTGGAGCATCCGCGGCGGCGAGGTGACCAATGCCGGACACGCCCCGGACGGCTGGGGCAACATCTGCCCGTCTTCGTCCGAAATGGGCGCCCTGTACCGCTACGACATGAATTCCAAGTCCCTCCTGTACGTCACGCCCACCCAGGCCTCGTTCTGGGATTTCGACGGCAACGAGAAGCCCTGGTCCACCCCGACCGACCTGAGCCGCAGCTTCGGCTTCCAGGTCATCACCTTCGGGGAGGACCACCTGATCGCCTACGTGCAGGTCGATGCGGACCGCAAGGGCGGCACCCTCAAGGTCATCCGCGACTCCTACGGCACCGAGGACGGCTTCCAGAAGGCCCTGGAGGAGAACGACGTCTTCTTCGAGGCCCCCGTCCAGTCCGAGGATCCGGAGCAGCGCTCCGCCTTCTCCACGGCCAACATGATGGGCGGCTGCGCCGCGCAGGTCGTGGGGGACAACCTGTACGTCGCCGCGCACATCCAGGGCGTCGGCCTGTCCGTGTTCAAGATGACCAAGTAAGCATGAGATTCCCCGCACCCATCCTCCTTGCCCTGCTGGCCCTGTCCTGCGGACAGCGGGCCCAGAAGTCCTACACCGGCCATCCCGCCGTGGAACTGGTGCAGGAAGAACTGACGGACAGCCATGTCCGGTTCAAGGTGAACAGCCTGAACTGCGATGCGGTCTATGCGGCCTGCCGGAGGGACGGGACGGTCCCTTCGGCGGAGGAAATCCCGTCGGAAGGGATCCAGGCCGGAGCCACCGTCTCTTTCGAGCATCTCCTTCCCTCCACGGACTACACCGCCTATGCCGTCGGCCGCCGCGGGAGCGACGAATGGGGGGAGGTCACCCGCGTCCGTTTCCGGACCGAGGCTTCCTTCCCGGAGCTCCTTCCGTGGGAGGAAGCCCGCAAGGGAGCCCCCTCCTTCTCGGACCTGACGCTCGTGAGCAGCGCCCAGCATCGGCCCGATCCGCCCCGGTGGACCGAGGAGCGCTTCCGCAGCCATGTCACCTGGACCGACGCGGAGAACCGCGAGGACTGGCTGTTCGAGGCCTTCCTTTGCATCGAGGTCTTCGATGCAAAGCGGGGACTGAGCTATTCCATCGGCAATTCGCACCCTTCCGCGACGAAGGATTCCTGGATCGACCTGCTGGACTACTGGCTCGCTCCCGGCGGCGCGCTTTCCACCCTGGATGAAACCATCGCGCAGGCCACCGGACGGATCGGCCTGCCTCCGGCTCCCCGGTACGTCGTCCTGACGATGCCGGACCCGGTCTTGTTCGAGCGTTTCTCGGACAAGAATTCCTCCACCGCCTACTGGGGTGAACTGGACGGCGTGAAGCTGGATTTCGCCAAGGTGGAAGACCAGATTGCCGCCTGCACCTGGTACTGCAACGAGGCGAGAAGGCGCTTCCAGGCCCTTGCGCCCCGGTATCTGGAGCTCGCCGGCTTCTACATCCTCTCCGAGGAGCTCCCCTATGCGGGAGGCGATCCGGCGGACGGCTACAACGCGCAGTACAAGCGGTGGGAAACCATCATCCCGGCCCTGTCCGCCCACCTGCACAAATGCCGGGAGGGGCTGTACTGGATTCCGTACCACCTCGCCCCGGGCTACAAGAAATGGAAGGAATGGGGCATCGACATGGCGTTCATGCAGCCCAATTACTACTGGGACTACCACAACGACCAGGCCAGCCACCCCTTCGTCCGGACGACCGACGCCATGCGCACCTACGGGATGGGCATGGAAACCGAGTTCGAATACTCCCTCGTCACGGCCGTGATGAAGCAGCCGGGCATGATGGGGCCGGACGGCTCCGGGCGGATGATCTACACCCTGGACGACGTCCCCGGACTGAAGGACCAGTTCCGGGAGTACATGACCCGGTTCAAGGACGGCGGCTTCTACGGGAAGGTTCCGCTCGCCATCTATACCGGAACGGACGCCATGCACCAGCTGGCCACCTCCGCCGAGCCGGATGACATCGCCCTGTACCGGGAATTCTGCTCGTTCATCTGCGGCAGCCCCCTGCGGCGTGATTGACAACCGGTTGACAGTCAGCGGATTATAATAAATGCCTTCTGTTTTTTGACATAAAGCGACATGCGTAAGAAGCTCATAATCAGCATCATGGCGACAACGGTCGTGACGGCCTGCCAGGAACCGTGGAAGCCCGGGATGCCGGAAGGCGCCGTCCTGCAGGACGGGAAGGTGCTCGTCGTCATCGGAGAGGACGGTTCCCTCCGGGCGCTCCGGAACCTGGAGAACGGCATCGACTATGCGGGCGGTGACGGACTCTGGCGGCTGTACTACAATACGGCGGGGCAGAAGGAGATCCAGGTCCGGGCGGCGGACCAGAAGCCCCTGGTGCATGTGGACCGGGATGCCATCCATGTCGATTACCGCGGCCTCGTGAGCGGCACTGACACACTGGACTTTACGCTGAACCTGGCCGTCACGCTGGAAGACGGACAGGTGCGCTTCGCCGCCGAGGTACAGAACCATGAGCCCCACACCATCATCCGGGAACTCCAGTACCCGCTGGTGGGGCACCTGAACCTGCCGGAAGGCTACCGGCTGCTCACGACCCATACCGGCGGACAGGTCTTCGACGATCCGGTCCACAAGATTTCCGACGTGGACGTCCGTCCGCTGTACATGACCCCGGCGCAGAAGTTCCGCCAGTACGACCTGCAGTATCCCCGCAACGCCGCGTCCAACTGCTTCGCTTTCACGGGGGAGCGGGACGGCCTGTATTTCGGCAGCCACGACCCGTCGCTGCAGCAGACCTGGCACGGGCTCAGGACCTATCCGGACGAAGGCACCATCGGCCATCAGACCCAGGATTTCAAGCACCTGGAAGCGGGCTTCTACCGCTATCCCAACGCGATGTGCGGGGACACCTGGGTCAATGATGCTTCCGTCATCGTCCCCTACCGGGGCGACTGGACCGAGACCTCCCGGCTTTACCGCGCCTGGGCCGACACCTGGTGGAAACACGGCCCCGTTCCCCGGTGGGTGCAGGACATGACCGGCTGGCAGCGTATCATCTTCAAACACCAGTACGGCGAGTATCTGCGGAAGTACACGGACCTTCCGGGCCGCATCTTCGAAGTCGGCGAAAGCGTGGGCTGCGACGCGGTCCTGGCCTTCGGCTGGTGGGACGAGGGGATGGACAACGGCTATCCGAACTATACCGTCGATGCCTCCCAGGGCGGCGACGCGCTCTGGAAGCAGGCCATCGCCGACTACCGCGCGAAGGGCGGGCACCTGATCCTGTACTACAACGGCCGCCTGATCGACGTGGAGAGCGACTTCTACCGGTCCGGAGAGGGCTCCCGGGTCACCAACCACGACAATACCGGCCGCGAATTCACGGAGCACTACAAGTTCACCGGCGAAGGGACGACGCTGGGCTACTACGACTCCCGCACCTTCGTCATCGCGGACATGTCGCAGCGCCCGTGGAGGGACAGGCTCCTGCAGATGGCCGACCGGGCCATGGACTACGGGGCCAACAGCGTCTTCTACGACCAGCTGGGCGTCGCCGAGGAGTTCCCGGACTGGGACCTCTCCCGGGAATTCCCCGTCCAGGACGTCTTCACGGGCCGGTACAAGGCCGATGCGCTCAAGGAAATCCGCGACTACGTCAAGGCCCGCGACCCGGAGTTCTGCCTGGGTACCGAATGGCTCTCCGACTGTACGAGCCAGTTCTGCGACTTTGTCCACATCGTCGAGTTCACGGCCCTGCCCGAGAGTTTCCCGGAATGGTTCCGCTACACCTTCCCGGAAGTCGTCTGGTCCGACCGCTGCGTCCGGGACGACAATGACGTGCCCCGCCGGGTGAACAACACGCTCCTGAAGGGCCTCCGCAACGACATCGAAGTCTTCCGCTGCCGCGGACTCATCGACGAAACGCCGGTCTATCAGGCCCATCTCTCGCAGGTCAACGCCATCCGCCACCGTTTCCCGGACCTCCTGCTGGAAGGCCGTTTCGCCTATCAGGAGGACTTCTCCTGCAGCAATCCGGCCATCGTCGCCCGGGAGTACGTGAACGGCAACCGCATGGCCGTCGTGGCCACCTACCTGGGCAGCGGACGGGTCAGCGGCACCCTCGAGGCCCGCGGCTGGAAACCCGTGGACAGCGCCGTCATCGGCGACGCCCAGGTCCGGGGCCGCCGCATCCGCCTGGGTTGCAACGACCTCGCCGTCCTCGTCTTCGAAAGGGATTAGAACGTATTCCGCCGGGTCATGCGGAAATCGCAGTGGACCTTGGTGAGGTGCTTTTCCAGGATCATGTCCGCCGCCAGCCGGCCCATCTGCCGGAAATCGGCGGAGACGGTCGTGAGTCCGCCCAGGATGAGTTCGTTCATGTCGAACTCGTTGTAGGAAATGATGCGGACGTCCGTGCCGATCCGGAGCCCCTGCTCCTGGATGCGGCGCGCCAGACCCACCAGCCCGGAGTCCAGCTGGGAGTTCAGGATGAGATAGGTCTCCCCCCTCGATACCTGCTCCGGAACGCCGGTCAGGTACTCGACCGGAACGGCATGTTCCGTGCAGAAGCGCTCGACGCCCTTCCGGATGCTCGATCCATAGAGACTCTTGGGCAGGGTGACCACCTTCAGGGCCGATGTCTCCCTCCGGCGGTCCAGCCCCTGGGTGAGGCCGTAGTAGATGTCATTCTCGAAGTCCTGATAGACCGCGCCGAAATTCCCGGGATAACCGGGCTGTAGGCGGTCCAGCATAATGAGCTTGGGATTCGGGATGCGGGAGATGAGCTTGACGGCCCGTTCCTGCGAGGCCTCGTCCAGCGGAAAGTGCGGGGTGATGACATACCAGTCGAACTGGTCCAGACAGGTGTCCAGGTAGTATTCGAACAAGTCCAGGTTCTGGTTGTGCGTCTGGATGGTCAGTTCCGCCTGGTCCCCCAGGCGCTCGGCGAAAGAGTTGTACAGGATCTGTTTGTAGATGCTCAGCTTGTCAAAGAGCACCAGCACATGCGGACGCGCATCTTCCGACAAATCAGCCACATAGAAGCCCTTCCCCTGCTTGGGGACGATCAGTCCCTTTTCGCGCAGCAGGCCGTAGGTCTTCTTCACGGTCTCCTTGGAGATGCCGGTTGCGGCGGAAAGGTCGTTCATGGACGGGAGCAGCTCGCCCGTGGACAGGGCACCGCTGCGGATGAGGTTCTCGAACTGATGCAGGAGCTGCTTGTACAGGGGCGTCTTGCTGCCCGGGGCGATCTGGATTTCCAAGGCCATGTCAAAGGTCGTTTACGGCGTGGTAGGGATTCTCGGCGGCACCGGAGCGGAACATCGCCTCCAGGTCGCCGTTCGACAGGATTTCAAACAGGGATTCCGTCCGGCTGCGGAGGTCGGCCGCCCGGACTGCGGGCTCCAGCCGCCAGTCCTCGAAGGGATCGAGGAGGCCGTTTCCGTTCATGTCCCGGAACCCGTGGCAGTCCGCCACGATGATCCGGACGCCGGAATCCCAGCCATAGCTGAGGACGGGCCCGCCGTCATCCTGGAGGACATAGTTGTACCCCTGGCCGGAAGAGCGCTCGAAGCAGAAGGACTGCGCCCGCTCCGATTCTCCGGCCAGGTCGAAAGTGTGGTATCCCAGCCCCTGGAACAAGGGGAGGAAACCGAGGGTCCTTTCGCGGAAGTCGTCGTAAGAACGCCTCTCCTGTGGACTCCAGCCGATCTCGGCGATGGCGAAAGCACGGGGATAGAGCATATATTCCGCATGCTCCCGGGTGGGGATGCATTCGCACCAGAGATTGCCCTGGACGCCCAGGAGGTGGTGCCGGACTTCGTCGGGAATGCCGGCTTCGGGATCGTAGGAATAGACATGCCGCAGGGACTGCAGATGTCCGAAAGCACGGGGTTCCTTGCGGATCAGGTCCTGGTAATAGTCCAGATACAGGTGCGTGTTCGGGGACATCACGACATCGTGTCCCTGGGCAATGGCCGCCCGGCCCCCGGCCGATCCCCGCCAGGACTGGACGGTCGCATCGGCGGGAAGCCCCGTCTCCACGATTTCGTCCCAGCCGATGATGCGCCGGCCGCGGCTCCGTACGAACGCATCGATCCGGCGGACCAGATAGCCCTGAAGTTCATGGACTTCCGTCATCCCTTCCTCCTGCATCCGGCGCTGGCAGTCGATGCACAGGGGCCAGTCCTTCATCACGGCCTCGTCTCCGCCTATATGGATGTACGGCGAGGGGAAAATGTCCATCACCTCGTCCAGGATGGCTTCCAGCATCCGGAAAGTATCCTCCTTGCCGGGGCACAGGTCCCAGGACCAGTCCCGGGGCGTCCCGTCCGCATTCCGGCAGGCCAGCTCCGGGTACGACCGGTTCACCTCCAGGCTGTGGCCCGGCATCTCCACTTCGGGGATCACCGTGATATGCCGCGCCGCCGCATAGGCGACGATCTCCCGCAGGTCCTGCTTCGTATAGAAGCCGCCATAGGCTCCGGGCGTATCGGCGGAGGCGAAGCGGTATCCCCCGCCTTCCCAGTCAAAGTAGCCGTCCCCGATCCGCCAGGCGCCCGTCCGGGTGAGGTTGGGATAACTGTCGATTTCCATACGCCATCCCGCCGAATCGTCCAGATGCAGATGCAGGACGTTCAGCTTCAGCAGGGCCATCGCATCGATCTGCCTGAGCAGGAAGTCTTTCCCCTTGAAACTCCGGGACTCGTCAATCATGAGGCCCCGGTGGCGAAAGCGCGGATAGTCGAAAATCGTGCAGCAGGTCAGTTCCGGGCCGGCCAGCCGCATCTGTTCCAAAGTCTTCCGGGCGCGGAAAACGCCCGTCTCCGTCAGGGCCTCGATCCGGATTCCTTCCGGGCCGACGGAGAGTTCATAGGCCTCCTCCTTCGCGAAGTCCGGAAGGGTGGCCGCCTTCTTCCGGAAGCGGCGGCTTCCCAGCCGGACTTCCGTGTCCTTTGCGGAGGTTGCGGCCCCCTTTCCCACCATATAGGATACCGGTCTGGGAATCAAGGCTTCCGGACCGCCCTGCGCCTGCATGGGCAGGCCTGCAAGAAGGACAAAAAGGCTTGTAAACAGCAGTTTCCGCATAAGACAAAGATAGGGTTAATCCGGGTGAAAAACAAGGGAGGACAGCCCGAAAAGGCCGTCCTCCCCGTCATGCATTCCGGTCGCTATTCAATCGTCAGCTTGAACACGGACACACCCACATTGTGGAGATGGCCCATGATGTAAGCGGCATCGTCCTTGACGACCACGGCGCAGTTGGCGGAAGTCTGGTCGGTCCAGGTCGGATTCGGCATCACATTCTCGGATGCGCCTTCCTCGGCAATCTGGATGGCGGCCTGATAGACCACCTTGTCTTCCTCGAGGGAAGCCTTGAAATCGGCGGCGGAACCCTTGTCTTCGATGACCTTGACCCAGGCGCGGGCCGCATTCTTCATCTTCGTGAAGGCGATGAACTTCCTGCCCTTGAACTCGAACGGAGTGACTCCGAACATCTTGCTCATGTTCTCCGTCGTCGCCGGAGCGTTCCAGGCCTGGCCCTCGGTGGAATTCAGGTCATAGAACATGGCGATGTCGGGCGTGACCAGCAGGCCGAACTTGTCCGTCATGTCATACATGTAGAAAGAGCCCTTGCCCTGAGAAGCGCCGTAACCGTAGTTGAAGCCGTCCGGAGTCTGGGACTTCAGCTGGCCGTTCTCGATATTGAAACGGGCGGTCGTGCTGGCGCCGGACGTGTTGGTGCGGAACCAGACGCATCCCTTCGACCAGTCGCCGACCACCGTGAAGAAGTCGCCGAAGCGGCGTTCCGCCCAGGTCGGAAGGGTGTATTCGGAAAGAAGCTTGGTCGGAGCGGCATCGATGCCGTTCTCATAGGCGTAGAGATACAGATGCTCGCCGCCCGTCATGGACATGTTGCTGAGCAGGAGGATGTGCTTGCCCGTCGCGGGATTGTAGATCGTACGGACGCAGGAGGTAGAGAAGGTGCCCGCATCCTCGACGCCGGTCATGTTCACTTCCTTCACCTTGGAAAGGTCTCCGTCCAGCGGAATGGCCCAGACCCCCTTCTGTCCGGCACCGGCCTTGGCGACATAGACGTAGTCCTCGTCCATCGCGGCGGTCCGGTCCAGATTATTCGAGAAAGTCGGCCACTCGGTCGGATACTTGCCCCAGACGCGCTCGACCTTCACGACGCCGGCCGGAGCGGCCGCCGCCTTCTGGGCGATGGAAATGGTCTGGATGAGCTGGTCGTTGTCGGCGCGGAGGATCTTCACGTCGCCGGTACGGACGTCACCGGTGTTGGCGGCGACTTTCAGGACGATGGTGCTCTCGGTCACGGCCTTGGTCTCCACGTAGGTGATCCATTCGGCGGCGGATTCCACCTTATAAGCAAGGTTGGAAACGACCTTGACCTCGACGTCAGCGCCTTCGGCGGCCACTTCCTCGACCGGGGAGACGGTGAAGACGGCCCCTTCGAAGGAAACCTTCTTGATGGAAGTCTTGCCGGCGCCGTTGTCGGCCCAGACGAGGATCTGGCCTTCCTCGGCCACCGCCGGAGCGGTCACCTCGACGGTACCGGAAGCCTTGTCCTCCGCTTCCTTGACGGCCACCTTGTAGGCTCCGCCGGCGAAAGCATCGACCACGGTGTTCTTGGTGGCGTTCTTCACGGTATAAGGGATGGAGAGGGTCTCACCGCCGTCGATGACAGCCTCCTTGTCGATCTGGAGCTCGAAGGCTTCGGCCTTGGGGATGGAGATCACCGTACCGTCGGCCAGGTAGAAATCGACCTTCTCCTCGCCGTCCACGACCTTGGAGAAGATGGAGTCACCGCCGGCCGCTGGACCGGCCTCGGTCCAGGTCTTGCCGCCGTCCACGGAATACTCCCACTTGCCGTCCTTGACGCGGAACTGGGGAGCGGCCTCATAGACCGGAGCGACCTGCTTGCCGTCCACGACCCAGTACAGGATGCCGTCCACGTTCTGGACTTCCACCTTGGGAGAATGGCCGGGATCGCCGGGATTGCCGG
Organism: Bacteroidales bacterium; assembly: GCA_017464245.1. Classification (GTDB taxonomy): domain Bacteria; phylum Bacteroidota; class Bacteroidia; order Bacteroidales; family UBA932; genus Cryptobacteroides. Next base: position 43,393 of record JAFUDV010000053.1, read on the forward strand.
GATCACCCTGGTCACCCTTGTCGCCCTTGTCGCCGTCCGTTCCGTTCTTGCCGTTGTAGATGGTCACGACACCCTTCTTGGCGAAGGTGATGGTGACGCCGCCTTCGATTTCCTGGACGTTCGTCACATAGTCGCCTTTTTCAACGGCGTCCACGACGGCCTTGAGGGCATCCACCTTGGACTGGAAGGTGGCCACCTGCTCGGCGTAGCTCTTGACCTGGGCGGCGAGGTCATCGACCTTCTTGTTGATGGCCGAGTCGTCATACTCCTTGGCGCAACCGGCGATCAGGAGACCGAAAGCCAGCGCCAGAATTCCTTTCAATGCTGTTTTCATATGGCAATAGTGTTTTGGTAATAGCCCCTTAAGTGTGGTGTACTGTGGTGCACGTCACAAAGATAAGGATAAAATCGAAAAAGTGAAGCCGTCCGGCCTGTTTTTTAGGGCAGATTCCGTAAATTTGTGACATGATGAACAGATGGATCCCTCTCCTGCTCCTCGTCGCCACCGCCTGTTCCACTCCTTCCGAGAAGGCGGCGGACGGCCTGGCCCGGCGCATCGTCCCCGCCTATGCCTCCCGCATCGACTTCGTCCAGACGGCGGACACCACGGACGCCTTCGAGGTTTCAGCCAAAGGCAAACGGCTGATAATCAAGGGCAACAACGCCAATTCCATGGCCGTGGGACTGAACTGGTACCTGAACAACGTGTGCCTGTCCACGGTCTCCTGGCATGCCGACGACCCGGTGGACGTTCCGGAAGTGATGCCGCTGCCGGACTCCGCCGTCCGCATCGAAGCCCTTGTTCCCCGGCGTTTCTTCCTCAACTACTGCACCTTCGGATACACGATGCCCTGGTGGAAATGGCGCGACTGGGAGCGGTTGATCGACTGGATGGCCTTGAACGGGGTGAACGAGCCGCTCGCCATCACGGGCCAGGAGGCCGTGTGGCTGAAGGTCTGGAAGCAGTTCGGACTCACGGAAGAGGAAATCCGGGCCTACTTTACCGGACCGGCCCACCTCCCCTGGCACCGGATGTGCAACATCGATGGAGTGGACGGTCCCCTGCCCAAAAGCTGGACGGACAGTCAGGTAAGTCTCCAGCAGCAGATCCTCGCCCGGGAGCGCTCGCTCGGGATGCGGCCCGTCCTGCCGGCCTTTGCCGGACATGTCCCCGCCCGCCTGAAGGAACTGTACCCCGGCGCCGCCATCACGGACATCAGCGGCTGGGCGGGATTCCCGCCGGAGAACCTTCCCCATTTTCTGGCGCCTTCCGATTCTCTCTATCCCTTGATACAGAAAGCGTTCATTGAGGAACAGACCCGTCTTTTCGGGACGGACCACATCTACGGGTTCGACCTGTTCAACGAGGTCGATGCCCCCTCCTGGGACCCGGAGACCCTCGCCGGCATCGCGCGCGGGGCCTACGGCTCCGTGGCGGCCGTGGACCCGCAGGCGGAATGGCTCCAGATGGGCTGGATGTTCCACTACGACCGGAAGCACTGGACACCGGAAAACGTGAAAGCCTACCTGCAGGCCGTCCCGGCCGGGAAAGTGACCCTGCTGGACTACTATACGGAACACACGCCCGTCTGGACCCGGACGGAGAAGTTCTACGGGCAGCCGTTCCTCTTCTGCTACCTCGGGAACTTCGGCGGGAACACCATGCTGGCCGGGCCTTTCCGGGAGGAAAGCCGGCGGATCGGGGCCGCCCTGTCGGAGGGCGGAGCGGCGGGCATCGGCTGCACCCTGGAGGGATTCGGCCTGAACATGCCCCTGTATGAATACGTCCTGGGCCGGGCCTGGGATACAGGCGTGTCCGATGACGTCTGGGTGGAGCGCCTTGCCGACCGGCGGGCCGGAGCGGTTTCCACCCCGGCGAGAAAAGCCTGGAGTTCCCTGATGGACAGCGTTTATGTCCATGGATCCATCTCCCAGGGCCCGCTGCTGTGCGGCCGCCCCTGCCTGGAAGGCTGGAAGGGCTGGACGGTCATCCCGAAGACCTGGTGGGAGCACAATACGCTGGTGCGGATCTGGGAATCCGTCCTGGAAGCCGGTTCCGCCTCCACCTTGCACCGGTACGACGCCGTCATGCTGGGCTGCCAGGTACTGGGCGGGTATTATTCCGTCCTCCGGGATTCCTTCTCGCAGGCCTATTATGAGGGCGACCTGGAAAGCGCCCGCGCAGCCGGAGCAAGGATGAAGGAACTGGCCGCAGACATCGACCGGCTGGCCGGATGCGAGCCGTCCTTCCGCATGGACAAGTGGCTCTCGGACGCGGCCGCCTTCGCTACGACGCCGGAAGAGGAATCCTATTACCGGCACAATGCCTGGCACCTCGTGACCACCTGGGGCGGATCGCTCCGGGACTACGCCTCCCGCCTCTGGAGCGGACTCATATCGGCCTATTATGCACCCCGCTGGGAACTGTTCATCGACGAAGTCCTCGCCTGCATGGCGGAGGGGCGCCCCTTCGACCAGGACGCGCTGGATGAGCGGATCGACGCCTTCGAGACGGATCTGGTCGATGCCGCCCCGGCGCTGCCGTCTCCGGATGCCGCCGACGGCCTGGAGCTGGCACGGAAGCTCTGCCGGAAATGGGCTCCGCTCTCCTCAGCGGACTGACGGATCCTCCTTCGCGGGCGGGAGCCCGGCGTTGACCCGCGCCGCCGTCTGTTCGATGACGTCCCCGTAGCCCGTCAGGGCGGCGAAAGGGGCGAACTGGGCGGCACGTCCTTCCATCGACATCCGGGGATGCCGCCGGGACGTCGGGTGCGGAAGGTCGATGATGTCGTCGTACTTGCCTGTCATTTGCGGTGTCCTCCGATCTGGTTGTTGCGTTCACGGGCGGTCGCCCCTTCCTCGAAGTCGATGCCCGTGAGGATGGCGTTCTTGCCGAATTTGCGCCGGATGGAAAGAATGGCTTCCTGCCGGCTGCGTTCCCGGGCCCCGCCCTCCTGCGGTTCGTCGAAAAGGCTCAGCTGGACTCCCTCCACGCGGGATTCGTCCACGACATGGTTCGCGACCACATAGACGTGACGGATCAGGAGGCGGCGGTCCACGATGCGGTCGTACAGGTCCATCACGGCATCGGCGATCAGGGTGGTGGACGAACTCTGGCGGCCCAGGTTCACGGAGCCGTGGGCCGGTTTGGGGACCTTCCGGCCGTACCAGTCGGCATCGACCGGTCCCCCGTACGAATCCTGGTCCAGGCTCTCGGAATCGTATCCGATATGCAGGACCATCTGGTCCGTGACCAGGCGCTTCTCCACGAGGTCCAGCACCAGCGCGTCCGTCATCTCCCGGACGATGACCCGTCCCTTTTCGAAACTGTACGGGCTGGGCAGGACCTGGCCGCTGGACAGGCTGTTCGCCGACGGCCGGTACGCCTTGATGGCGGCGATCGTGCAGGGTTCCCAGCCCCAGGCATGGTCGATGAGCAGTTCCGCATTGACCCCGAACAGGCGGTACAGGACCTCCTCCTTGCGGAGGGAGCAGCGGGCGACGTCGCCCATCGTGTACATCCCGTTCGCCTCCAGCCGGGCGGCGATGCCCCGGCCCACGCGCCAGAAATCGGTCAGGGGCCTGTGCGTCCAGTATTTGCGCCGGTAGGTCATTTCATCCAGTTCGGCGATCCGCACGCCGTCCCTGTCGGCCGGGGAATGCTTCGCCTCGATGTCCATCGCCACCTTCGCCAGGTACAGGTTCGGGGCGATGCCCGCCGTCGCGGTGATTTTCGTCTCGTCCAGGACGCTCTGGATCATCTGCCGTGCGAGTTCATGGGCCGTCAGGCCATACAGGGGCAGGTAGTCGGTCGCGTCGATGAAGACCTCGTCGATGGAATAGACATGGATGTCCTCCGAGGAGACGAATCTCAGGTAGATCCCGTATATCTTCGCGCTGATTTCCATGTACAGGGCCATCCGCGGCACGGCGATCTCGAAGCCGAGGGCCAGGTGCGGGTTCCGCAGGACCTCCGTATTGTCGGAGGACGTGCCGGTCAGGCGGGCCTTCCGGGCGCGGGCCGCATTGATCTCGCGCACTTTCTGCTTCACCTCGAACAGCCGTCCCCGCCCGGGGATGCCGTAGGACTTGAGCGAGGGCGAGACGGCCAGGCAGATGGTCTTGTCCGTCCGCGACGCATCCGCCACCACGAGGTTCGTCGTGAGGGCGTCCACGCCCCGGTCGGCGCATTCCACGGATGCGTAGAACGACTTGAGGTCGATGGCGATATAGGTCCTGGCTTTCTCCATAGGGAAAGTCAAAGATAAGGAATTCCGCCGGGATTCGGAATACCTACGCGAGGATGTGGTGGGTCACTTCGGCAGGGATGCCCAGGGCGGCGGCCCGGCCCAGGAAGAGCTGCTCGAAATCCGCCTCCTCGATGTTCCGGGACAGGTGGACGAAGAGCTTCCCGTCATAGCCGGCACAGGAAACGGCCCCGCTGTTTCCCCGCTGCCGGCCCAGGACGAAGTCGAAGGCCTTCACATACGGGCGCATCTCCTCGGGCAGCCGGATCTCCCCAAGGTTGGAAAGCGTCTGGGAGCAGTAGGCGTCGCCGTGCCGGCGGTTGATCAGGTCGATGACCGGTTTCTTGACCGACAGGGGCAGGCAGCGGACGGCGAAGTTCTCCTCCAGCTCCACATTGGCCGCGATCTTGGGCTCCAGGTTCTCCGGACGCAGCATCGCCCGTTTCTGCATCTTCGCGAGGCGGACCAGCGGTTCCAGCTGGAGGTAGCCGCTGCGGACATCGACCCCAAGGTTCACATAGGACGAGAAGTTCCGCACCGAGCGGCTGCCGTAGAGCGGCCGGAGGTTGACCGGAACGCTCACTTTTATGACGCTGGACTTGCGGGTGTTCCCGTCGCCGCGGTACACCTTCTGGAGGGCATCCAGCATGAGTCCGGTCAGCAGTTCGGTCACCGTGCAGTCCAGCCGGCGGCAAACGGCCTTGACCGGTTCCATCGGCAGAATGGCCCGGATGTCCCGGAGGCCGGCTTCCGGCAGTTTCCTGCCCGTGAGATGATAAGCGGGAACGCCCTTCTCCAGTTCGCCTCTCCGACCGGAGAAAACGGCCTTGAAGCTGTCCTCGACCTCTCCCGCGTCCGGGGCGTCGGACGGATCCAGGACATGACCTCCGTAGGAGATGGAGAGGCCGTATTTCAGGCGAAGGTACTCGCCGGCGAGGGTGACAAGGAAGGTTTCCGCTCCCGTCCCGTCGGCCAGGGCATGGAAGACGTCCAGGACGATGCGGCCGCCGTCCGCACTCACCTTGTACAGGAAACCGCCGTTGTCGCTGAAATGGAAACGGTTCAGGGGGGCCGACGGAGACACCACCGGTTCCTTCTCCATCCGGCGGAGGTGCCACCAGAAAGCGCCGGCACGGAGTTCGCACCGGAAGGTGGGCAGCCGGTCGGCGACCGTCACCAGCGCCGTCTGCAGGACAGCCGGGTCCACCGGTTCCGTCAGCGTCACGCTCATCCGGTACAGGGACGCATAATGCTTGCTCAGGGAAGCGGGATAGATGTTCGCCGCATTGTCGATCCGCATCCGTGCGGGAATAGAGAGAGTCTGTGCCATAATCCGCTCACTTTGGGTACGGTACGAAGGTACGACAAGCCCCCTCCGCCGTCAAAAAAAGGTGGCGAAAGGGGTGGAAATGTGACGAAAACGCTGTATTTGTGGCGAGTTACCGGCCCTTGCGGAGACGGCCGATGGCGTGTTCCAGGCTCTCCGTAGGCTCGATGATGTTGTAATCCCTCCAGTAGTCCGGGTCCAGGAACTCGGCGGCCTTGTCGCTCAGGATGTCGCTGGTGCGGAACATCTCCGCCCGCTGGATCGGAACGGCCGGTTCGCGGACGTCCGTCACCACCAGTTCGTTGACGGCCGTGTAGGTCGTGGCGAAAAGCCGCTTCCGCCAGTCGCAGCCGAACCGCATCGTGGAGCGGAAATACTCCAGCCGGCTCTTCCCGTCCCGCAGGCTGTAATTGATGACGACGGAGAGTTCCTTGGGGGTGAACCGCAGGGACAAGGGCTTGCGGACCACCATCATGCGGACCGCCTTGTTCACGTCGGACATGTCCAGGGACATCTCGATGCGGGTGAACGAAAGGAGCTCCCGGTCGATGTACAGCGTCCCGTAATACCGCGCCCAATCGCACGGGACCGGCCCCGGACGGAAGCGGACCACGAACTGCAGGCGGTCGCCGATATAGGCCGGCTGGCCCATCTCCAGATCGTAACCCGCCCATTCTTCCCGGTCGAACAGGATATCCGGATTCTTCACCACGTCAAAGGTGAGCGCCTGGGTGGGACCGCCCTGGACCTTGACGCTCAGGGTGTCCGTCCTCCGCTGGCTCAGGAGCACACGGCTCTTCTCCAGGGCCGCCCGGTCCCGATACACGCCGTCCGTATAGGCCGACTTGTACATCCGGGAAACGGCTTCGGAGATGTAGGTATAGCGGCTGCGCTTGCGGATCGTTTCCCGGTAGAAGCACTCGAGCAGTTCGGGACGGTCGCTGAAATTGTCCCGTACCCGGTCCAGGGCCGCCTGGACGATTTCATACGGGCTGCCGGTGATGATGGACGACTCGTCCAGGGAGAGGGATTCCGGAGTCATCCGGATACGGAGACTGCCGGGGTCCGCCGGATGACGGAAGGTGCGGTAACCCAGGTGCGAGAACACCACTTCCCGGAAAGGGACGTCCGACTTGATGGTGAATTCGCCGTCCGCGTTCGTCACCGTCGCATGGTGCCGGTCCGGAACCGAGACATGGACGGCTTCGAGCGGCCGGCCCGTCACCGCGTCCACGACGGTCCCGCGGGCCGAATAGCCCAGCCGGAGCGTGTCCGCCTGGCCGGAAAGGGCCAGCGGGAGAAGCAGCAAGGACAACAGCAGCAGAAACTTACGCATGGGGAAACAGGCATTTCAATACAAAAATAATCATTCCCCGCGAATTATCAATAAAGTCGGGGAAAATGCCTATCTTTGTCTTCAGATTAGACAACAAAGCCATGCAGAAGCAAGAACTTGAGATATGGTGGGCCTCCCTGACCATTGCCCAGAAAGAAAGAGTCGCCCGGAAGGGCCAGTCGAAGGCCTCCCCGGACGGGAACGTGAATGAGGACGAGGTCCGTTATCCGGCCTGCACCCGCTGGTGGAATTCGCTGGACGGGGAGCGCAAGGCGGCCATCCATGAACACTGCGTGGACCGTCACGGCTATCTCCTCCAGGAGTGGAACGACGCCAAGCCGTACGGCGACTGATCAGATCTTCCCCACGCGGGACGGCGGGACCACGACCCGGAGCGCTCCGGGCCGGAGGCTGAACCGAAGGTCCGTACCCGCCTCGAACGGGTCCCCGTCATAATGGGCCGGCCCCGGATGCTCCCGGCGGATGCGCACCTGTGTGCTGCGGAAGGTACGGACATGCCGGCTTGTATCGGCCTTTCCCGCCATCAGGCGGGCGGCGAGGTCCGGAATCTCCACGGTCATGAACGGCTGGACCACGGTGATGTCCAGCAGCCCGTCACATAAGGAGGCGTGGGGCGCGATCCGCGCCTCGTTTCCCCATTGGTTGGCATTCCCCACCGTCACGAACAGCGTATCCCCCGCCCAGGTTTCCGTGTCCATCTCCACTATGTACCGTTCCGGGCGGCGGTGTTTCCAGTCCTCCCATGCCGTCGTGATATAGGTGTTCAGCCCGCGCTTTTCCGACTGGGCGAAATCCAGGCTGACGGCCGCGTCCAGGCCCATGCCCGCCGTACAGAAAAACGGCCGTTCGCCCACCATCCCCACATCCATCCTTTCAATGCAGCCGGCATTGAGCGTCTTCACGGCACGGACGGGATCCCGGCTGATCCCAAGATGCAGGGCGAGCCCGTCCCCGCTGCCGCAGGGGATGATGCCCAGCGCCTTTTCCGAACCCAGCAGCCCCTTCCCCACCTCGCTGACCGTACCGTCGCCCCCCACGGCGACGACGATGTCCGACCGGCTGTCCCGGGCCATCTCCTCCGCTTCACCGGCCCGCGAGGTCTGCAGCACCTCATAGCTATAGAGCGAGAGGTCCATATGACGGCCAACGGCGGCAAGGACGCTGGATTTGTCCTTGCCGCCGGATACCGGATTGACGATGAACGTAATGCGTTTCACCATCCTAGAAACGCCAGCCCAGGGTGAGGAGGGCGTTGCAGAGGGAAGCCTGGGAACAGATCTCCGGGGTTGCGTCTGCCGTCTTGTAGCTGCCCTGGTCATCCCAGCCGTAGTAGTAATACGGGGTGATGAACTCGTCCGGAAGGTACTGGAACCGCACGGCCGCATCCACGAAGAAGGAGCCCGCGGAGCTGTAGCCGATGCCGAAGGAGACGCTCTGGCGTCCGGCCTTCACGTCCACGTCGGGGCTGGTCATGTAATTGTAACCGACCCGGAGGGCCATCTGGGGAATGGGCTTGAGCTCGCCGCCGATGCGGAGGGCGTGGGTGGCGCGGGCGAAGTCGCGGATGTCCGCATTCACGCCCGAGAAGTCCGTATAGTCGTCATCATAATCGGTGACGAAACGCATCTTGTTGTAGTTGAAGTACTCGTAGTCCGCGCTCACCAGCGCGACCTTGCCGATCGTATAGGCGACACCGGCATTCAGGCGGAGCGGAGAGCGGAGGCTGTAGTACCACTCATCCTCCGGGGAGGAATAGGACCACTCCTCGCCATGGGCCACCGAACGGCCTTCCAGCTGGTAGTTCTCGCGGATGCGCAGGACGGTGGGCGTCTGGATGGCGGCACCGATCCGCAGGCTGCCGGTCGGACGGGCGATGAATCCCAGTTTCGCATAGATGCCCGTACCTTCGTCCCGGAGGGCGGTGCGCATCTGGAGGGATTCGAAGCCGCTGGGATAGGTGATGCCGGACAGGCCGTCCTCGGCACGGGTCTCGTCGCTGCGGTAGTCCAGGGTGGTGATGCCGATGTTGGCACCCACGAAGAACCGGTCGGAGAAGTCCAGGGCCAGGTTCATCAGCAGGTCGTACTTGCTTCCGGAACGGCGGAGTCCGTAGTACTGTCCGATCCTGTCGGCCAGCTGGGCCTCACCGGTGGAGAGCAGGCGCTCGGTCAGGCCGATGTAACCGCCTTCGCGGCCGCTGATCGGGTCGATCAGGCCGGCCTTGTAGCCCACCATCGTCTCCCAGGAAGGCATGTCGCTCTGGTAGAAGCCGCCCTGAAGGACGGACTCGGGATAGCCGTCCGCCTGGGAAGCCAGGGAACCGGCCAGGGTGGTCTCGGCGTTGGTGCCGGAAGCGCGGAGGCGGTAGTTGTAGTCCCGCGTGACATTCCCGACCATGCCAAAGGAGACCCGCCGCAGACCGCGGCTCTTGCGCGTATCATAGGCGATGACGGCGCCGAAGTTGGGAAGGTTCATCCGGGTGCTCTGCGTCCGGATCTTGTCCTCGAACCCATAGGGCGCATCCCCGACATAGGTACCCTGTCCTACGACGGAAGAGATGGAGAGGCCCGGGGTGATGGTGAACTGGGAATAGCCCGCCACGGCGGAACCCGCCGGATTGAAAGTGAGGGAACCCAGGTCGCCGCCCACGGCGGTCACCGCGTTGCCCATGCCCACGGAACGGGCCGTGCCCAGGTAGTCGTTCCCCGCGAAGTCGAACGCATCCTGAAGGGTCTGGGCGCCGGCCCCGAGGGCCAGGGTCGCCAGGAAGACCGAAGCAAATATCCTTTTCATAACTGTAGTCGATTTAGTAAGTGAACAGATAGTCCTTGCCTATCGGCGTCCACCGCCACCGCCGCGGGAAGATCCGCCGCCGGAGGAGGAACCGCCGCCCGAATAACCACCGCTGCTGCGGGAGGAAGAGCCGCCGGAATAGCCGCCGCTGCTGCGGGAAGAGGAGCCTCCGGAGTAGCTGCCGCCGCTGCTGCGGTAGGAGCCCGAGGAGGAAGAACGGCTGGAGCTGCCATAGCTTCCGGAAGAGGACCCGCTGCTGCGGGAGGTGGAAGTGGACGGACGGTAGTTCGCCGAGCTGCTGCTCCGGGAGGAACTGCCCCGACTCACAGAGGATCCGGCGGAACGGCTGACGGAGGAACCGGAAGAACGGTTCACCGTGGTGCCGGAGGAACGGGACACGCCGCTGGTCGTGGAACGGACCGCGCTGCCGGTCGAAGAGGAACGGGCGACGCCGGTCAGGCCGGTGGTGGAACGGCGGGCCGTGGAGTTGCCGCGGGACGTGGTGACTGCACTGCCGGAACTGCCGGGACGACGGGTGACCACCGAGCCGCCTCCCGTCCGGACGGAGCGGGACAGGCTGCCGGTTCCCCGGGCGGCGCCGCCGCGGGAAACGAGGCTGCGGGAACTCAGGCTCGCGTCACGGCGTCCGATGGAGCCGGCGTGGCTCGGACCGCGGTGGAAGCGGCCGCCCCATCCGCCGGGGCCGTAATAGCCGTAATACCCGTGATGGTAGCCGTAATAACCATGGTAACCATAATAGTAGGACGGGCCCCAGTACCAGGGATCGTAATACCAGGAAGAATAGTACCAGGGATCATAGTATCCCCAGCCCCACGGGCGGTAATAGCTGTAATAGCCCCAGGGACGATAGTACCACGGATCCCACCAGGAATCCCAGTAGGCCCAGGAAGAGTAGAACCAGGGGCTGTAATAACCGTGCAGGTACCAGGGCCGGTTGTACCAGGAATAATCCCAGCCGTAACTGTCCACCACGGTAATGTCCGTGCCGGAATCGTTGAAACGGAGCTTGGCCGTCTTACCCGGCGGAACGACGAGGGTGTCGCCCTCCGAACTGAGCACATATACTTCGGATTCGACGGACTCCTTCACGAGGGCGTCCATCTCTTCCTGGGACACGGCGGCCACGGGTGCCTCCGAACGGGGATCCGCGTAGATGCCGTCTTCGAACTGCTGCGGGCTTGCAGCATACTGGGCCGACACGCCGCAGGATGTTACAGCGGCCAGTGTCAGCAGCCAGGGAGCCAGGTGTTTTTTCATCTCAGAACCTCCTATTTATCCAATAAAATAAGTATCTTTGTGCCGGAATAAAACCCGGCTTTGCGGCAGGTATTGCAATTTCTGTACCCTTTCCGCTTTATCGGGACAATGTTACGGACAAAATTTGAAAAAAACAATCGAAACATGGCAAAAGAGGTAACCAGAAGGCAGGACAATTACTCCCAATGGTACAACGACCTGGTCGTGAAGGCCGACCTTGCGGAGCAGTCCGCCGTCCGCGGATGCATGGTCATCAAGCCCTACGGATACGCGATCTGGGAAAAGATGCAGCACATCCTGGACGGGATGTTCAAGGAAACCGGACACAAGAACGCCTATTTCCCCCTGTTCATCCCCAAGTCCTTCTTCAGCCGCGAGGCCGAGCACGTGGCCGGATTCGCCAAGGAGTGCGCCGTGGTGACGCACCACCGCCTGATGAACGACCCGAACGGCAAGGGCGTCGTCGTGGACCCGGAGGCGAAGCTCGAGGAAGAGCTCATCGTCCGCCCCACTTCCGAAACCATCATTTGGAACACCTATAAGAACTGG
>JAFUDV010000054.1 GCA_017464245.1 Bacteroidales bacterium
AACGTCGCGGAAGAGATTGCGAAGCTCGAAAAAGACCTCGCTTATCAGCAGAAATTCCTCGCCGGTGTCCGCGGCAAGCTTGCCAACGAGCGTTTCGTGGCCAATGCACCGGCTGCCGTCATCGAGAACGAGCGTAAGAAAGAGGCCGATTCCCTCTCCAAGATCGAAAGTCTCGAATCTCAGCTTAAATCGCTGAAAAATAACTAATAAAACAAGTTTGTTTAACTTGTTAACTTTTTTGTTATGACGCATTTTGAGGAGACTTTCCCGGTCCGGTACTACGAAACCGACCAGATGGCGGTGGTCCATCACTCCAATTATATCCGGTATTTCGAGATTGCCCGGAACCGGATGATGGTGGAGTGGGGGTTCCCCATCGAGCGGTGCGAAAACGAGTACGGCGTCATGATTCCGGTCGTCTCCGTGGAGTGCCGCTTCCGCCATCCCGCCCGGATGGGGGACGTCCTCACGGCGGTGGCGGAGATTGACAAGGTCCCCCTGGCGAAGCTCGTCGTCCGGCAGGCGGTGTACAACCAGGACGGGGAGGTCTGTGCCGACGGATCCGTCACCCTGGGCTTCATTGACGCGAAGACTTTCCATCCGGTCCGCTGCCCGGAGATCCTCGCCAGTATTATCGAAAACCATCTAAACGACAAGTGATATGCTGATGTTTTACCCCCTTATGATCGGAACCTGGGAGATTGTCGCCATCGTCCTCATCGTCCTCCTGCTGTTCGGCGGCAAGAAGATCCCTGAGCTCATGAAAGGCCTCGGCCAGGGTGTCAAGAGCTTCAAGCAGGGCATGAACGAGGTGGAGAAGGAAATCCAGGACATCGACAAGTCCGACGCCAAACAGGAAGAGAAGAAGTAGTGGCGGCCCTGGACGGTGAAATGTCCTTCTGGGACCATCTGGAAGAACTGAGGGGGACCTTGTTCCGTTCGGTTCTGGCCGTCGTACTTGTCTCCGTTCTCTTCCTGGCGATTCCGGAGCGGTTGTTCAAGGCCGTTCTCTGGCCGAGCACCTCCGATTTCATCCTGTACAGGTGGCTGGGGCTGGACTTTTCGATGGACCTGATCAACATCGACATTTCCGCCCAGTTCTTCGTCCATCTCAAGATGTCCGTCCTCGTGGCGGCCGTCATCACGTTCCCTTACATCGTGTACGAACTATGGAAGTTCATCGCTCCGGCCCTGTACGACCATGAGAAGAAGGCGGTCCGGAAAGCGTTCGGGATGTCCTCTTTCCTGTTCTATCTGGGCGTTGCCGTCGGGTACTTCATCGTGCTGCCCGTCTGCCTGATGTTCTTTATGAATTATCAGGTGAGCGATGCCGTCCGGAACACGATATCCCTGAACTCGTACATCTCCCTGTTCACTTCAATGGTGTTCCTGATCGGCCTGCTGTTCGAGTTTCCGACAGTGATCCTGGTCCTGTCCAATATGGGCATCCTGACCCGGAAGCAGCTCAAGGGATTCCGGAAACAGGCTTTTGTCGTCATCCTCATCCTGGCGGCGCTCATCACCCCGAGCGACCCCTTCTCCATGTTCGTACTGGCCATCCCGCTGTACGCACTTTATGAATTCTCCATCCTGGTCTGCAAGTCCGAATGATATCCGTCAATAACGTCACCGTCTCTTACGGAGGGTTCACCCTCCTCGACAACATCGATTTCCATATCAGCGAGACCGACAAGGTCGGCCTCGTCGGAAAGAACGGTGCCGGCAAGTCCACGCTGATGAAGCTGATCATCGGGGAACAGTCCCCGGCTGCCGGCCACATCGAGATGCCGGCCGGTCTGCAGATCGGTTACTTGCCCCAGATCATGGAGCATCACCGCGGCCGGAGCGTCATTGACGAAGTCATGACCGTGTTCGACCATCTGCATGAGATGGAACGGGAAATGGACCGGATCAATGCCCAGCTGGCGGAACGGACTGATTATGAGTCGCCTGATTACGCCAAGCTGATCGATCGTCTGAATGAAATCAATGACCGGTTGGCGTTGGAAACGGGGGAGTCCCCGCGGGTGCAGGCCGAGAAGACGCTCTTCGGGCTCGGATTCAAGGACGACGAACTGGACCGGAATACCGAGACCTTCAGCCAGGGCTGGAACATGCGCATCGAACTGGCGAAGGTCCTTCTGTCCCGTCCGGACATCCTCCTGCTGGACGAGCCGACGAACCACCTGGACATCGAGTCCATCGAATGGTTCGAGGATTACCTGAAATCATTCCGGGGTGCGCTGCTGCTCGTTTCCCATGACCGGAAGTTCCTGGATAACGTCACCACGCGGACGGTGGAAATCCTGCTGGGACATATCCATGATTATAAAGTCCCATACAGCCAGTATGTTGCGCTGCGCGCCGAGCGGATTGCCCAGCAGACGGCCGCCTACGAGAACCAGCAGCGGATGATCGAGAAGACCGAGGATTTCATCAACCGGTTCCGGTACAAGCCTACGAAGTCCAACCAGGTCCAGTCCCGGATCAAGGCCCTCGAGAAACTGGACCGGATCGAGATCGACGAGACGGACGACGCGAAGCTGAATCTCCGGTTCCCGCCGGCCCAGCGTTCCGGTGACGTGGTCTTCAAGGGGAAGGACCTGACGGTGGGCTATCCGCAGAAAGTCGTCTTCCGCGATGCGGAGATCGAGATCAAGCGGGGCGAAAAGGTCGCCCTGGTCGGCCGGAACGGAGAAGGGAAGACCACCCTGATGCGGGTCATTATGGGAGAATTGGAACCCATTTCCGGAGAAGCGAAGGTAGGGCACAATGTCCATATCGGCTATTATGCACAGAATCAGGAAGATGTGCTGGACCGGAACGAAACGGTGTACGGCACCCTGGACCGGATAGCCGTCGGGGAGATCCGGACCAAGTTGCGGGACCTTCTCGGCGCATTCCTGTTCAAGGGAGAGGACATCGACAAAAAGGTATCTGTCCTCAGCGGCGGAGAGCGTTCCCGGCTGGGTATGGCCAAACTCATGCTTTCCTCTTACAATGTGCTGGCCCTGGACGAACCCACGAACCATATGGACATCCGCTCCAAGGACCGGTTGAAGCAAGCCTTGCAGGCCTTTGACGGCACGCTCATTGTAGTGTCCCATGACCGTGACTTCCTGGACGGGCTCGTGGACAAGCTCTACGAGTTCCGGGACGGGAAGGTGAAAGAGCATCTGGGCGGCGTGGCCGATTTCCTGGAGAAGCGGAAACTGGACAGCCTCCAGGAACTGGAACGGAAATTCGCCCCGATGGAGAAAGCGCCGGCGGATCAGCGGAAAGCCCAGGCCCAGGAGAGTTTCCAGGTGCGGAAATCCGTATCCAGGGAGATCCGGAAAATCCAGAACCGGGTGGATTACCTGGAGAAGGAGATCGGAAAACTGGAAAAACGGCAGAGCGCCATCGAAAAGGTGCTCGCTGCCCCCGGCGAGGAGGATGATGTGATGGAACTCACACGGGAGTACCTGGAGAACAAGCGCAGCCTGGATGCCTTCACGGATGAGTGGAGCACACAGATGGAAAAACTGGAAAACTAATGTTTATTGATATGAAACGTTTGACTGACAAATCTTTGAAGGCAATTATCGGAATGATTGCTTTTGCTTTTGTGATCGTGCTGGTACCACAGTCCCTGCAGGCCCAGACCCTCTCTGCGAAGCTGACCGACAAGGAGATCCCCGTCTCCGAATTCAACAGCCTCAATGTCTCCGACGATTTCGAGGTGACCCTCGCACGGGGCGCCTATGGCGTCCGTCTTACCGTGGACCAGGACCTGGCCCCTTATGTGGAAGTTTACGTAAAGGCCAAGACCCTGTATCTTTCCTATGATGAAAAGTCGGTCCCGAAGGAACTCAAGAAACTCTACAAGGGTCGGAACGGCCTTACCCCGGTCTTCCGGGTGGTCGCCTATACCCCTGAGATCCAGTCGATCGCCCTTTCCGACAATGCCAGCTTCATCGGCGTGGAAGAGTTTACCTCGCCGCAGTTCGAACTGACGGCCATCGGAAAGTCCCAGGTGAAGAACCTGGCCGTGACGGCGACCTCTGCGAAGATCATCCTCAAGAAAAACGCCCAGGCGGTCATGTCCGTCAAGAGCGACCGGGGCGTGGAAGTGAACACGGACAACAACTCCAATCTCAAGCTTACCTTCACAGGTAAGGAACTGGCTGTCAATTCGGAAGGTTCCTCCGTCCTGGTTGCAAACGGCGAGCCTTGCGAACGGATGAATATCTTCTCTTCCGGTTCCTCCCAGGTGAGCGTTACGGCCGACGCCGAGAAGGTGGACCTTACGACGGAAGGCAGCTCCAAGGTCGTCCTGACCGGTAAGGGGGATGCAATGACCGTCAAGGGTTCCCGCTCCTCTTCCGTGGACGCTTTCTCGATGCCGGTTAAGACGGTGGAGGCGAACCTGTCCGGTGCCACCGTGACTGTGAGCGTTGAAAAAGAGGTGGATGTGACCCTGCTGAGCGGCAGCTCCCTGTATTACAGCGGTACGCCGGATTTCAAGATCGGGAAGATCGTCAAATCCACCCTGGCTCCTTATGGAACGAAATGATGCATTTCTTTGACAGTCATGTCGATACGCCATCCCAGCTGATCCGGCTGCGGGATCCTGGCATCGACAACCGATATGGGCACGTCGATTTCCCCAAGCTGCGTCGCGGGGGAGTCGGCGGCTCTTTTTTCGCCCTGTACACTCCGACGGAAATGGCGCCGGACGCGGCTACGCGCTATGCCCTGGAGATGCTCTCCGCCGTCTATGACAGTGTGGAAAAGTATCCGGAACAGGTTGCGATGGCTTTTACGCCCGAGGATGCCCTGCGGAATATGCGGAATGGTCTCGTCTCCATCTTCATGGGTATGGAGAACGGTTCTCCGTTCCAGGAATCCATTCCGCTCCTGAGGACTTTCCATCGGATGGGCGTCCGGTATGTGACGCTGACGCACAACGGAGACAATGCCCTCGCAGACAGCGCTGCGGAAGGCACGCATTGGCATGGACTGAGCCCGTTCGGAAAGAAAGCGCTGGCGGAGATGAACGCCCTTGGGATGATGGTGGACCTTTCCCATGCCTCGGACGAAACATTCTGGGACTGCATCCGTCTTTCCCGTGCTCCGGTCATCGCAAGCCATTCCTGCTGCCGCGCCTTGTGCTGTCATCGGAGGAACCTGACGGACGACATGCTGAAGGCCCTCGCTGACAAGGACGGCTATGTGGGCATCAACTTCTATCCGGCCTTCCTGAGCGAACGTTTTCTTTCCGATCCGGCCGATGCCGCCTTGTTCGATGTGGGAGAACAGGTGGAGTCCGAATTCATCGCCGACCCGTCGGATCCCGTCCGTGTCCAGGCATGGAACGGGATGCAGGACCGGCTGACCACGATCTGGCGTCCGGGCGTGAAAGAGATTGTGGACCACATTGACCATGCGGTCGAACTGGCCGGCATCGAGCATGTGGGAATCGGCTCGGACTTTGATGGAATCCTGGTCCCTCCGGCGGGACTGGAGAACGTCTCCCTGATTGGAAAAGTGTTTGACGAGATGCGTCAAAGAGGTTACCCGGAAAGTGCTATTTCCAAGGTGGCAGGGGAGAATTTAATGGCGGTTATGCGGAGAATTCAAGAGTAAACAAAAATGTTATAACAAATAACTCTTTTGTTTTATCTTCTTATTATTAGTTCGATAAATCCTCGAGAACCCTTAACCTCAAGAAATCCAGCGCTTCGGCCGCGAAACGCTGGATATTTCGTTTCCGGTCGTGCCGAAAGTGCTTTTTCAGGGTCTTGACACCACTCGGACCCGCCACTCCGATCCAGACGGTACCTACCGGATTGCAGGCGTCTCCATCCGGTCCGGCGAGACCGGTTGTCGAGACGGCATAGTCGCTTCCGGTTACCCGTCGGACACCTTCCGCCATCGCTGCCGCAACTTCGCTGCTTACGACTCCGAAGCGTTCTATGGTATCGGCGGGGACGCCGAGAACTCTTTCTTTGACCGAAACGGCATAGGAAGTCACGGATCCCAGATAGTAGGCGGAAGAGCCGGGAACGGATGTGATGAGGTGGGAAATCTCTCCGCCCGTACAGGATTCGGCAGCGCTCAGGGTCATTCCGGCGGACTTGAACAGCCGCCCGAGAGTTGCTTCCAGCGTGTCGTCCTGGTCGGAATACACTTTGTTGCTCAACATTTCCTTCAGACGGGCAATCTGCTCCCCGGCCCGGGACTCCTGTTCTTCTTGGCTGCCGCCGTAGATGGACAGCCGGAGCCGGATACCGGTCAGCGGATGGGGGAGATAGGCGAGGTGCATATCCTTCGGAAGCGCATCTTCCCATGGCGCAATGAATTCGGACAGAGCGGATTCCGCCATGCCGTACACCATCAGGCTCCGATGGAGGATGTGGGTGAGCGGATAGTTCGCCCGGATGTCCTTCAGTACTTCCGGAATGGCTCCGACCGCTTCGAAAGGAACGCCGGGAAGGGCGTACAATGTCGCATTGAAAGACTCTTCCGGGAAGCGGAATACCATGATGGGGGCCGTGCCGAGGTGGTTGGGAATCACCTCACATCGGTCGGGCACCAGCGCCTGCGCCCGGTTGCTGTCCAGCATGTCCAGCCCGCGGCTGTGCAGGATGTCGCGGACGATGGCAAGCTGTCCGGCATGCTCCACATATCCGGTGCTTCCGGAAAGCTCAGCCAGAACCCCTTTCGTGATATCATCCTTCGTAGGTCCCAGACCGCCGGTCGTAATGACGATGTCGCTCTGGGACAACTCGTTGCGGAGATTGTTCAGGATTTCTTCCCGATCGTCCCCGATGGAAAGCATGCGGATGACGCGGATGCCGGACTCTTCCAGGGCGGACGCGATCCGCGAGGAATTGGTGTCCACCACCTGGCCGATGAGGATTTCATTGCCGATGGTGCAGATGGAAGCTTGGATCATAGTGCTTGGAAAGGATTGTCAATTGCCTCCAGAAGGCGTTTGGCGGTAGAATAGGTGCGCAGGGGAAGTCCTTGGGCCACTTCCACCAGGCAGGCACCGGCCTGAAGGAGGCCGATGGCTGCATCCTGGGTCGTCACGGCGCCGGAGCCGATGACAGGAAGGCGTCCCTTTGCGTATTCCGCAGCTTGCCGCACCATCCGGATCCCCGGCATGATGACGCCGTCGATACCGGAAAGGAGGCAGAAATCCAGAATCCGTTCCAGTTGTTCATCGGCGTGGCTGGGAGAAAAACGGACCAGGATGGGCTTGTAACGCTCGTAGCAGAGCCGCAGGCTCAGCAGTTCGTCCAGGATATCGACCCAGTCGGAAAGGTCGTCCAGGGACGAAAGGCCGCTTTCCTTGTTGATGTCCACGACGAAGTAGTCGGCGAAATCGTACAGGAGGGAGTAAGTCCGGATGATGGTCTTGCGGGCGAGCTGCTCGTCGTCCCCTTCGGCGCGCAGTTCGATGCCGGCGATCATGTCGGATTCACGGGCCAGAAGCCGGTTTGCGATGACTTCTACGGGTGTTTCTCCGGGGATGATGCCTGTGAAAGCGAAACCGATGCTGCGGAGTTCGTCCAGAAGGTCGGCCTGCCGTTCCAGCACGGGCGCCACACCGACAGGATGCGGAAAGCGGATGCCGAAGACTTCCCGCTCCAAGGCAGGATGTTCCCGCTTGTAACAGAGGCGGTTCCAAGCCTTGAAGCCGGGGAGGTGACGTCTCCAGGCCATGCTTCTGGCGATTTGCTGCAGGTTGCTCATGTGCGTGTCTGCTTGACAATGCAAAGATAGCAAATCTTATTGGAACTCCTCGAAAGTATTGTCGTCGTAGAAGACGAGAATCTTGGAAACGCGCCGTGGCGGTTTCAACGGTGCAAAAACGGGATTCTCAGCGGGTTCTTTGGACGAGTTCTTATACATCCTGCCTTTGCCCGTCAGCAGCCAGTCCATGCTGACCTGGGGATAATGCAGTGCCATGGCTTCCAGGAAGTCGAATCCGGGCCGGTTGCGTCCGGACAGGATGTGGGAAATGCCGGCGCGGGCGACGCCGAGCGTGTCCGCCAACTGGGACTGCGTGATGTTTTCCGCGTCCAGGAACTGTTGTAGCCGCTTGTCCATATCGCTGAATAACTGCTTTACAAAAGTAATCATTCCAATTGGGATATCAAAATGGGAAGGGAACTCAGCAGGGGAGAACAGTGAATGAAATACTCGGTTATTCAGTTGATGCATTTGTTTAATAAGATAGTATAAGTGGCTGATAATAATACTATAATATAGTTAGTACAAAATGGTTTGAACCGTGTTTTACGGCTTGAATCTTCGATGTGAATAATTTACTTAATTCATAGCTTTATTAAAATTATGTAAGCAGCTGATAATACGACAGATACATTTTGGTTCATGTTTCGATAATAAACGCTTATCCTTATTTTTGTGCATTGTGTGAACAACGACATGCGTAGTTTACAATTGTTAACATTTGTAAACTGAGGGTTTGAATACTTATGCGTGGGTGGAACGGTGGGAAAAGAACGTCAGGCGAGATTTCGGAAATCGTACGGAATTATGTAACTTAGCGTGAAAATTGAAAAGCTGGATCATGATTCCTGAAATACACATCGAAGACTATAATTATCCTTTACCGGATGAAAGGATTGCCAAGTATCCGCTTCCGGAGCGGGATGCCTCCAAACTTCTCCGATACGCGGACGGAAAAGTAGAAGAATTTGTTTTCCGCTATCTGCCGGACCTGCTTCCGGAGAAGGCTCTCATGGTCTTCAATGATACGAAAGTGGTTCCCGCCAGGATGCATTTTCAGCGTTCGACCGGAGCGCATATCGAGATTTTCTGTCTGGAGCCGGTGGAGCCCGTCGAATACAATACGGCATTCGCGGCCACTGAGCGCTGTGTCTGGAAGTGTGTCATCGGCAATGCAAAGCGTTGGAAAGACGATGTCCTCACGCTCTACGGTGCGGAGAATATGCCCGGTATGGATTTGGAAGCCAGGCTATTAAGCCGTGAAGGGCAGACCGGGAAAGTGGAATTCACCTGGAAGGGCGGTTCCCCTTTTTCCCGGGTTCTTGAGGTCTGCGGGACGATACCCATTCCGCCTTACCTGAACCGGGAATCCGAATCCATTGACCTGGAGCGGTATCAGACGCTTTATGCCCATATTCGGGGATCTGTCGCTGCTCCCACTGCCGGCCTGCACTTTACGGAAGACGTGCTGGCGCGGATCGATGCCCGGGGAATCGACCGGGAAACCGTCTGCCTCCATGTGGGCGCGGGTACGTTCCTGCCGGTGAAGAGCTCTCTGGTCTCCGAGCATCCGATGCACCGGGAACCATTTGTAGTGAAGCTTCAGTTGCTGCGAGATATCTGCCGTATGGAAAGGAAGTTGATTGCAGTTGGAACGACTTCGGTCCGGACGTTGGAATCCCTCTATTACGTGGGGGTCAGCTGCATCGAGCATGGGGCGCCCGAGGATGTCCGTCAGTGGGCGCCTTATGAACGGGAGTATCCGTACAGCACCCGCGAAGCGCTGGAAGCCATCGTAACCTATCTGGAAGCGAACCATCTCACGGAACTGAAGGTCGGCACCCGGATCATCATCGTTCCCGGCTTCCGGTTCCGCTTGGTGGACTTCATGGTTACGAATTTCCACCAGCCGGAAAGCACGCTCATCCTGCTGGTATCCGCCTTCGTGGACGGGGATTGGCGGACCATCTACGATTACGCCCTCTCCCACGGCTTCCGTTTCCTCAGCTACGGCGACAGTTCGCTCCTGAAGCGAGGCGGAAAGGCTTGACCGAATCCCGGTTTTTAGCTACCTTTGCAGCGTACTAAACTGAACGGATATGGATATGACTCCTTTCGAGGACATTGCTCCCTATAATGACGAAGAAGCGGCTGCCGCCCTGTCCAAACTGGCCGAGCATCCCAACGTCCCCTGGATATCCAAATACATTTTTTCCAACCAGCCTGAGACCTATCTGCGGGACATCCTCCGCAGCATCAGCACCGTGGACGATTTCCAGAAACTGGTCATGTCCAAGGCTACCGAGTGGGTCATCGAGAAGTCGGTCCGCAACTTTTCCTATGACGGCCTGAACAAGCTCCAGGCAATCGAGGGGCGGTACCTGGCAATGTCCAACCACCGCGACATCATCCTGGACCCGGCGTTCACGCAGCTGATCCTGTTCCGGAACCAGATGCCGCTTACTGAAATCTGCGTGGGGGACAACCTTCTCAAGAGCAAGCCCCTCGAGCGCCTGATCCGTTCCAACCGGATGATCAAGGTCATCCGCGGCATCTCCGCCCGGGAGCTGTACCTGTCATCCCAGATCCTGTCCAAGTATATCCGCGAAACCATCACTTCGGGCAAGGGATCGGTCTGGATTGCGCAGCGTCAGGGGCGGACCAAGGACGGCATCGACATCACCGAACAGGGCCTTCTGAAGATGTTCGACATGAGCGGCACCCAGGATTTCGTGCAGAACTTCCTGGAACTGAACATTATCCCGCTCTCGATCTCCTACGAATACGAGCCGTGCGACATCCTCAAGGCGCGCGAAGTCCTCATATCCAGGACGCAGAAATACGTGAAGACGGAGAACGAGGACCTGCAGAGCATCATGCTGGGCATCAAGCAGATGAAGGGGAACGTACACCTGAACTTCGGCGACCCGCTAACCGAGGACGAAATCCGTGAGGCTTCCCTTTGCGACAAGAACGACCGCTATCAGCTTATCCGGCATGCGGTGGACAAGCGCATCATCGGCGGTTACAAGCTCTGGAATACGAACTACATCGCCTACGACCTGATGAACCATACCTACAAGTATGCGGACCGCTATACGCCGGAGGAGGTCGAGGCGTTCACGGCCTTCACGGAGCATCAGTTGGATCAGGTGGAACCCACGCTCAACCGCGCTGAACTCCGGGACATCTTCCTGAAGATTTACGGCCATCCCGTGATGATGAAGGAGCAGATGGAACTCAATCCTGCTTGATGTGCACGTCCACCTGCGGGAAGGGGAACTGGATTTCCTGCTCCGGCAGGCCGGAATAGACGGCTTCGTTCAGCCAGAATGACACTTCAAAATAGTCGGCGGACTTCACCCAGACACGGATGAGGAATTCAACCGAACTGTCTTTCATGGAACTTAACACGACCGTAGGATTCTGGGCACCCGGCGTCGTGGCGTCCAGGATCTTTTCCTGGGAGCCGATAATCTGCATGAGCTTCTCCTTGACGGCGGCTGCATTACAGCCGTACGAAACGTCCACGGTCCGATCGATCCGGCGGACAGGGTTTGCGCTGTAATTGTTGATGGTGCCGTTGGACAGGGCACCGTTGGGCAGGATAACCAGCTTGTTGTCCACCGTCGTGATCTTCGTGCTGACGATGTTGATTTCCTTCACCGTTCCGGTATATCCCTGTGCCTCAATGAAATCGCCAGCCTTGAAAGGCTTGAAGGCCAGCAGCATGATGCCGCCGGCGAAATTCTGGACGGTCCCGCTCATCGCCATGCCGATGGCCATGCCGCCGGCGGCCAGGAGGGCGGCTAGCGATGTGGTGTTGATGCCCAGGGTGCCGATCATCACCATGATAAGAAGGATCCACAAGGCGGCGGTTACCAGGCTCTGGATGAAGGACGTGAGCGTCGCATCGGCCCCGCGCTTCGTGAAAGCCTTGGCGATCAGGTGCTTGAACTTCCGGATCAGCCAGGCGCCGACGAGGTAGATCACCAGGGCGAAAAGGACCTTGATGCCGAACTTGATGACAGAAGTGATCATTTCTTCCACCAGTTCCTTGGGCGGGGTGTTCCGGAGGATTTCCATGATTTCCGCCCCCTTGGTGGTCAGGGAATCCGCGGAAAACTTTTGGGCGATCTGTTCGGCGTCGGGGGTAACGGCCTGGAGGATATGAAAAATCATCAGTTACAGGTTATAAATTAGATAGGCCATATAAGCGGCCCAGATCAGGAGGAACAGGCTTCCGTCCAGCCGGTCGATCTGGTCTTTCTTGCCGATGAAAGTGGCTGTGTAAAGGACGATGGCGCTGAGCAGGAGGACACCCAGGTCCACGTAGTTCATTCCGACGAAGGAGAGGGGATGGATGAGGGCCGATCCGCCGAGGATCAGCAGGATGTTGAACACGTTCGAGCCGATGATGTTGCCCAGGGCCAGCTGCCCTTTCTTCTTGGCCGCAGCCACGACACAGGTGGCCAGTTCCGGCATCGACGTACCGCCGGCCAGGATGGTGATGGCGATGAACTTGTCGCTGACGCCCAGGGCCTTGGCCACGGCGGTCGCATTGTCCACGAAGAGGTTTCCGCCGAACACCAGGCCGGCGAGGCCCGCGGCGATCATCAGGAGGGAGAGCCAGATGTTCTTCACAGGGGCGGGGGACTCTTCCTTGTCGGGACGGTTGCCCTTGAACGACATCACCATGTACAGGATGAAGGCGGCCAGCAGGATGGCTCCGTCCACCCGGTTGAGTCCGTCGTTCCCGATACCGAAAAAGGTCATCTCCAGTCCCAGGACGATCAGGAGCACGGTGATGCCGATGTTGACGGGGATGTCCCGCTTCTTGTTGGACGGGGTGATGCCCATCGGAAGGATGAGCGCCGTTAGGCCCAGGATGAGCAGGGTGTTCATGATGTTGGAGCCCACCACGTTGCCGATGGCGATATCGGCATTGCCCTGGAAGGCGCCGATGAAGCTGACGACCATTTCGGGGGCAGACGTGCCCATGCCGACGATGGTGAGGCCGATGACGAATTCGCTCAGGCCGAAACGCCGGGCGACGGAGGAGGCTCCGTCTACCAGCCAGTCCGCACCGAGGACGATGAGGGCGAGGCCTGCGAGGAGAAGGATGACGGTAACGATCATTGGTTCGGTTTTCTTTTCAGGGCGCACACGTTTTCCACATGCATCGTGTGCGGGAACATGTCCACGGGCTGAACGGCCGTGATGTCATAGTCGCGACACAGGATGGCCAGGTCGCGGGCCTGGGAGGCGGGATTGCAGCTGACATAGACCATCCGGTCGGGGGCTGCACGCAGGATGACCTCGGCGACATCGGGGTGGATGCCGGCCCGGGGCGGGTCCAGGATGATGACGTCAGGACGGCCGTGCTGGGCGACGAAGGCGTCGTCGAGAACATCCTTCATGTCGCCGGCGAAGAATTCGCAGTTGGAGATCCCGTTGGCGGCCGCATTGGTCCGGGCATCCTCGATGGCTTCCGGAACATATTCGATGCCAATGACTTTGGATGCCTTTCGGGAGACGAACTGGGCGATGGTCCCGGTGCCGGTATAGAGGTCATAGACGACTTCGTTGCCGGTCAGGGCGGCGAACTCCCGCGCGACGCCGTACAGGCGCTCGGCCTGGAGGGAGTTCGTCTGGTAGAAGGACTTGGGGCCGATCTTGAAGCGGAGTCCTTCCATTTCTTCATAGATGGCCTCGTCGCCCTTGTACAGGATGGGGGACTGGTCGCCGATGGAGTCGTTCAGTTTCCCGTTGATGACATAGTACAGCGACGCGATCTGCGGGAATGCAGCCGAAACGGCGTCCAGGAGGGACTCCCGCTTGGCGACGTCCTCATGGGCAAAACAGACGATCAGCATGACGGCGCCGGCTTCCGTGGTCCGGACGAACATGTTGCGGAAGAAGCCGTGATTCTCGCGGATGTTGTAGAACTCGTACCCGTTCTCGAGACAGAACTTCTTGATAAACAGGCGGATAGCATTGGACGGCTCCGGCTGTAGGTGGCACTGCTTGATATCCAGCACTTTGTCGAAGAATTTGCCGACATGGAATCCCAGGCCGGGCCGCTCGTTCTCCGGAACGGATTCGGGATCTTCGCCGCGCAGGAGCCAGCGACGGTTGGAGGCGCTGAATTCCAGTTTGTTACGGTAATAACGGGTGCGCAGGGAGGGGAGTGTAGGGCGGATTTCCGGCACCTCCAGATGGCCGATGCGGACCAGTTGGTCATAGACCTGCTGGCGCTTCGCATCCAGTTGCATGTCGTACGGCAGCGGCTGCCAACGGCATCCGCCACACACGCCGAAATGCTCGCAGAACGCTTCCAGGCGGTGCTCCGAGGGCTTCACCATCCGCGTGACGAAACCCTCCATGTAGTTCTTTTTCTTCTTGTAAACCTGGATGTCCACGACATCGCCTGGTACGGCGAAATCGACAAAGACAACCATCCCGTCCACACGGGCAAGTGCCTTTCCTTCAGCCGCAACGGCTTCGATCGTGACATTCTCCAACTTCAGGTCGGTTCTTTTCCTGCTCATTGTCTTCTTGCTTGCAACTTGCAAAGATACTTATTTTTTCAGTCATTCTTGAAATCCGCTCCTTCAGGGGAGTTTTATTTCTCCATTACTTAACATAATATAAATTGTATAACAAATTGGGCAAAACATGGACAAGACAACCAATATCAAAAAAAATGCGTATCTTTGAAAAATTTATGTCACATGATGCATTCTGAACGAATTTGCTACTTTGGTCTGGTATTCTGCTCATGCGCAGCGCTGATTGGCTGCAAGGTTGATCCTTCGTATGACTTTACGAAACTCGATACGGAAATGACGATCCTGCAAGGCGCGACGTTTCCGGTTCCTGACAGCCGGATGATCACGCTGTCGGACATTTTCGACCTGACTGGCTACCCGTATATCCAATGTGACGGGAACGGCGACTACGAGATCGTTGCTGAAATGGACCGGGTCGAATTCACCGCAACCATTCCCGGTATCGAGGAAAGCGGTCGTATTCCGGTCGATTTCGAGCCCGTCGTGTTTGTGTTCACGGACGTTCCCGAGTTCCTCTCCGGCAAAGACCAGAACCTGATGCCCGACCTTTCCGACATGCAGGTCGATGTCTCGCTGTACAGCGGAATTCCCGGTACGCTCACGGCCAGTACGGCCTTTGAAACGATGCGTTCCGGCGCTGTCCTTCACGAGTATCATATTGAAAATCTGGATGTTAACGAGGACTGGAACTATTACCAGCTGAACCGCGACCTCCTTCCCGGGCTGGAGCATCTCCTCTCCCCTCTCCCTGAATCTTTGAGAATCAGCGACTTACAGCTCACCACTAACTTCATGGACCCTGATCGGGTGGAAATCGGACGCGAGTATCCCCTGTCCCTGCAGGCCACCGTCCGGACTCCGATCTGCTTCAATCCCGAGTCGCATTTCACCGTTTCCATCCCGATCGACGCCGAACTGGACCTGGAGCAGATCGGCCTGAAATCGGCGGTCCTGCAATTTGAGTATGAGAACTCGATTCCGCTTTCCTTCACGCTCCAGGCCTATGCCCTGGACGAAGGGGGCCGGCGGCTGGATACCGTCCAGGCCGAATGCCTGGAGGTTTTCCCCGGCAACGGTTATTCGGAAGTGTACCTGCAGACGAAAGGCGACCTTCGTTTCCACAGCCTGGTCCTTGAACTGACCGCTACGTCGGATGAATACCAGCGGGGCCGGTGCTTCAACCGCAACCAGGGAATCCGCTTCAAGAACATGCAGCTGATGCTGCCGGACGGTATCCAGGTCCGGCTGGACGGTTCCTCCAACGAATAAAGATCCCAGAGGCCATGAAAAAACATCTCTCCTTCCTCTCAGCCCTGCTTCTGTTCCTCTCTTCCTTCTCAGCGCAGGCGCAGGAACTCGAAAGCGGCTATTTCCTGGGCGGCAATCCGTATGCTTTCCGGCTGAACCCGGCTTTCCAGAGTGAACGGAACATCTTTTCCATCGCCCTCGGACAGACCGGTCTGGGTGCCTGGAGCAACCTGGGTGTCAGTTCCCTGCTGTATCCGAATGCGAACGGGTACATGTACACGTTCATGAACGACCGGGTCAGCGCCTCCGAATTCCTGAGGCATGTCCGCTCCCGCAACAACCTGGACCTGGATGCCCGGATCAACCTGCTGACGGTCGGTTTCTGGGCAGGAAAGCGGTATTATACCCTGGATTTCAACCTCCGGAGCCTGAACGCGCTCTCCATTCCGGAGGACGCGTTCCGTTTCCTGAAGGAGGATGCCGGGAGCAAGGCTGCTTCCTATGACATGGCGGGGCTGGGCTTCCGTTCCAAGGAGTTCCTGGAGGCTGCCTTCGGCTGGTCCAAGAATTATGACAATGTCTTCAATGTCGGATTCCGTGTCAAGGCGCTTCTGGGCATTGCCGATGCGGACGTGATGGCGAAAAAGCTCAGCCTGTCCATGAGCGGCGAGCGTTGGGAAATCCAGGCGCAGAGCGAACTGGGCATTTCCTCCGCCGCCGGTGTGAAGTATGGCCTGGACGAGGACGGCTATCTGGACTTCTCATCCATCGAAATGGGCGATATCGATGACTGGCATCAGGTCCGTCCCGCCGGTTACGGTGCCGCCGTGGACCTGGGGGCCAGCTGGAACGTCCTGCCCGAGCTGACGCTGTCGGCCTCGGTCCTGGACCTGGGCGGTCTCCTGTGGAACCGCGGCGTCCGGGGGCTTTCTCCGGAAACCGGTTATGTCTGGGAACCTTCCGGAGACCGTGGAGACGGCGACGAGTCCTGGGAAGATGAGATCGGCGATGCAGAAAAGGCTCTGGCCGGCGTGTTCCGTTTCCGGGATTCCGGCGCCAAATCGGTGTTCGACTTCCTTCCCTTCCGGGTCAACCTGGGTGCCGAGTACCGGATGCCGTTCTATGACCGCCTGAGCGTGGGAGCCCTCTACCAGGGCCGTGGCGGAAAGTGCTTCGGCCGCCATACAGGCCGTCTCTCCCTGAACTGGAATCCGCTCAGTTTCCTGAGCATGTCGGCGAGTTCCGCGCTCAGCGACCTGGGACAGAGCATGGGCTTTGTCCTGAACCTTCATCCGGGCGTGCTGAACCTGACCCTGGGTGCCGACTACATTCCTTTCCACTGCGTCAGTGTCTCGTCCCTGCTGGACGAGGATTTCCCGGATCAGTACAGGCGCTTTGCCGTCCTTCCGCGCGACAACATGAAACTCAACTTCTACATCGGACTCAATCTCGCCTTTGGCCGTTCCCGGCTGGACCATGCCAAACGTTTTGTCCTGTAGTTTACTGAAATCAACTTAAACCTATCCTCATGCCTATCACAGTCAAACCGGTCACCACCCGCCAGGAACTCCGGCAGTTCGTGAAGTTCCCGCTCGGCTTGTACAAGGGGTGCCCTCACTATGTCCCCGGACTCTATTCCGACGAGATGTCCACGCTGGATCCTTCCAAGAATCCCATGGGCAAGTATTCCAAGTCCGAGAAGTTCCTCGCTTACAACGAGAAAGGTGAGATCGTCGGACGCGTGATCGCCATCATCAACGAAATCGCGAACCGGGACTGGGACCATGCCGAGGTCCGCTTCGGCTGGATGGACTTCATCGACGATCCCGCGGTTTCCCGGGCCTTGCTGGACGCCGTCGCGGAGTTCGGCCGGAAACACGGCATGAAGCGCATTGTGGGACCGCTCGGATTCACCGACTTCGACAGTGAAGGCTGCGTCGTGGAAGGATTCGACGATATCAGTTCGTTCGCGCTCCGTTACAATTATCCGTACTACAAGGACCATTTTGAAGCCCTTGGTTTTGAAAAGGTCAACGACTGGCTGGAATATCGCATTTACGTTCCGGAACAGGTTCCGGACAAGGTGAGCCGCATGGCGGCCATCGTCTCGGAGCGGTATGGCCTGCATATCCGAAAGCTCACCCGGAAGATCGTAAAAGAGGAAGACTACGGCACCAAGATCTTCGAACTGATCAACCGGACCTACTGCGACCTTTTTGACTTTACGGTCCTTCCGGTGGATGTCATGCAGTCTTACATCAAGACGTACCTGGGCCTTCTGGACCTGAAGTTCGTCACTTGTGTGGAAGACGGCGAGGGGAAGCTGGTCGCGTTCAGCATCACGATGCCGTCGCTGGCCCATGCCGTCAAGAAAGGAAACGGATACCTGTTCCCGCTGGGCTGGTGGCATTTGCTCCGGTCCATGTATTTCAAGTACGAGGATGCCCTGGAGCTGCTGCTGATCGCCGTGGAACCGGACTACCGGAACAAGGGCGTGCATGCCGTCCTGTTCAACGAACTCATTCCCATGCTCATCAACAACGGTTTCAAATACGGCGAATCCAATGCCGAAATGGAGTCCAACACCAGTGTCCAGAACATGTGGAACATGTACCGGAAAGACTTCAAGCGCCGTCGCCGCGTTTTTGGAAAGGACCTTTAGCCGACCATGTCAGCCTCAAGCAGCATGCTCCCTCCCCTTCCGGAGCGGATGCGGCCGGATTCGCTGGACCACTATGTAGGCCAGCGCCATCTGGTCGGGGAAGGCTGTGTGCTCCGGAAGATGATCGAGAGCGGGAATCTCTCTTCCTTCATCCTCTGGGGGCCTCCCGGAGTGGGCAAGACGACCCTCGCCCATATCATCGCGCAGACGATGGGACGCGAGTTCTATACGCTTTCCGCCGTTACGGCGGGGGTAAAGGACGTCCGGGAAGTGTTTGAGAAAGCGCGGGGCGCCGGGCTGTTCAGCCAGCGGGGCGCTCCCATCCTGTTCATCGACGAAATCCACCGTTTTAACAAGGCACAGCAGGATGCCCTGCTGGGCGCCGTGGAGACCGGCACCATCGTCCTGATCGGCGCCACGACGGAGAACCCTTCTTTCGAGGTCATCTCCCCCCTGCTGTCCCGTTGTCAGGTTTTTGTCCTGAAACCCTTGGAACGCAATGATATGCAGACACTTCTGGATCGTGCTCTCCGCGAGGACGTCCTCCTGAAGACGAAGGAGATCCGCCTGGAGGAGACGGAGGCGCTGATGCGTTTCAGCGGCGGTGACGGCCGGAAGCTCCTGAATGTCCTGGAAATCGTCGTGGACGCCTTTGCCGGCCGCTCCCCCATCGTGATTGACAATGCGACGGTCACGGAGAGCATCCAGGAGAACATGGCCATGTACGACAAGGACGGGGAGATGCACTATGACATCATTTCGGCCTTCATCAAGAGCATCCGCGGGTCGGACCCGAATGCGGCCATCTACTACCTGGCCCGGATGATCGATGCGGGTGAGGATCCCCTGTTCATCGCCCGCCGGCTGTGCCTGTCAGCCTCCGAGGACGTCGGACTCGCAAATCCGAACGCCCTGCTGCTGGCCAATGCCTGCTTCGAAGTAGTCTCCAAGATCGGCATGCCGGAAGGAAGGATTCCGCTGGCGGAGACGACGGTCTATCTGGCTTCCTCCCCCAAGAGCAACGGCTCCTACATGGCCCTGGAAAAGGCGCTCGCCCTCGTGAAGGAAACCGGGAACCTGCCGGTCCCCCTCCCTATCCGCAACGCCCCCACGCAGCTGATGAAGGACCTCCATTACAGCGACGGATACAAGTATGCCCATGATTTCCCGGGCCACTTCGTGGACATGGAATTCCTTCCCGAGGAAATCAAGGGGACGGTCTTCTACGATCCCCAGCCCAACCGGCACGAAAACACCCTCCGCGCCTACCTCGAGGCCTGTTGGCCGAAGTATTATCAGAAAGGATAGCCTACGCCGAAGTGCAGGGCGTAGTTCCCGCCCTTGAGCCAGTCGGACGGACCGATCCAGCGGGAGCCGGCCGGGCGGCAGGGTTCATAGACCTTCGTGCCCAGGTCGATGCGGACCAGGATGAAGTCCAGGTTCACGCGGATGCCCAGTCCCCAGTCTCCGGCAATGGTGTCGAAGGAGAAGTTCGGCCCTTCGTACCCCTCGACCTTGCGCAGGTTCCAGACGTTGCCGGCGTCGGCGAAAAGCGCTCCCTCCAGTTTCCAGAACAACGGGAAGCGGTATTCGACATTGGCCTCCATCTTCATGTCACCGGTCTGGCTGGGAATCAGGAAATACTCGGTCCAGGGCTCGACGGAACCCGGACCCAGGGCCCGGGCCTGCCAGCCGCGCATGCTGTTCGCACCGCCGGCGTAGAACTGTTTTTCGAACGGTACCGAGTAGGAATTCCCGTATGCATAGCCGGCGCCCGCCAGGAAACGGAGGGCGAGTGCCTGCTGGTCGTCACCACCGAACCGGAAAGTCTGTCCGAACTGGATCTCGGCGCGGACATATTGGGCATAAGGCGTTTCCCAGATGGTGTGGGACCCGAAATCGTTGGTGGGCATGGCCGAGTTGAACAGGCTCAGGACGTTGCCGGAAAGGTCCAGGTTCAGGCGGGCGTAATGGTAGGTGCGCTTGGGGATGGTGGATGCGTCCGTCGTATAATACAGCATGCCGCCTACGCCCATGTCGAAGTGGTCGGAGTAGGCATATGTGAGGAACAGGTCCTTCATCATCCGCTCGACGAAACTGTCGGAAATGCTGAACAGGCGGACGATGTTGGCCTTGAACGGATACAGTTCGTAGAAGAAATTCCTGCCCAGGCTGCCGATGTAACCGAAGGTCGTCGTGATCATCGTCCGCTTGTATTCCGGCCGGTCCTGGTAGCTGAAACCGAGCGAAAGGTCCGTATGGGGCAGGTTCGGCCCCCGGAAGAGGCTGTTCGGAAGGCCGATGAGCTTGGGAATCCGGATCGTGGACGTGATGCTGAATTCGGTGGAGCGCACATCCTCCTTGGGCTTGAACTGGAAGTTGCCCTTGAGCCCCAGGTTGAACAGTTCTCCCCCATGGAAGATGTTCTTGTGGAAGTAATTGAGCTGCGGGGAGATACCGAACAGGCCTGTCGAGTTCACGGAGGCTTCCAGATTGGCCTTGAAGCCCTGGACCCTGCCATTCTGGAGGGTGATGTCGCAGTCCACGACATCGTCGAAGACCGGGGTCATCGCGACGTTCACGCCGTTGAAGACGCTCAGGTTGGACAGGCGGGAATAGGTGGCGTCCACGACCCGGGCACTGTACCGCATGCCGGGGCGCAGGATGTTCAGGTTCTCCAGGACGGAGGTCCGCACATTGACATCCGCCGGCGTGGAGAGGGTGACGTTGCCGATGGTGTATTTCCGATGCGGCTTCGCCTCGTCCGGGGAACCGTTCCGGGGGTATTCGCGGATGGACATCGTCAGGTCCGCCGTCCCGTCCGAGCGGAGCGTATCCGCCTCGAAGAAGTAGTAGTTCTTGTTGAAGCCGTAGTAGCCGCGGTTCTGGAAGAATTCGGTGGAACGGACGGTCTCGGCCTCCAGGTCCGCTTCGGAAAGGTATTGGCCGGTCTTGATGGTCGTCCGGCGCTTGTCCATCTCGAAGTCCCTCTCGAAACCGTCGGATTCGGGGACTTTATACTGAATGGAAGCGATCTTGTAGCGGTGGCCGGGATGGACATAGTAGGTGACGTAGGCCCGTTTCCCCTTGTACTCGACATCGCTCCGGACAGTGGATCCGTACCAGCCGATGTACTCGAGATGGTTCTCCATGTTGTCCACGCTCACGGCAAGCTGTTCCGGGTCGAAGACGACCGGCTCCGCGCCGAGGCTCCGGACCAGGTTGTTGAGCCAGGTGTCCGACGTGTCGGCGAGGTTGTAAAGGGCGACCGACGGGCTCCAG
This sequence comes from Bacteroidales bacterium, assembly GCA_017464245.1. Taxonomy (GTDB): domain Bacteria; phylum Bacteroidota; class Bacteroidia; order Bacteroidales; family UBA932; genus Cryptobacteroides. The sequence continues at coordinate 21,508 of JAFUDV010000054.1, forward strand.
CCGAATACCGAGGCATTGGGCTTCTGGCTGACGTAGGAGGAGAGTTCGGAAGGACGCACTTCGCTCCGGTCCACCTTGATCTTGCTGCCGGCCAGGCGGTATTTCCCTTCCGGGAGGATGCGTGTCGTGCTGCAGGAGACGGCGAGCATTCCGGCGATGAGCAGAAGGGATATGGGCTTCCGGCAGTTCATTCTTACAAAAATAACACTTTTTGCGTGTTTTTCGGCAAGAAATGTCATAACTTTGCGCCCATGCAGATCTCCAGGAATGAAATGCGGCTCGTGAGTTCCCTGTCCCGGAAAAAGGGACGGGAAGAGACCGGCCTGTTTGTCGTCGAAGGTGAAAAGATGGTGTCCGAAGCCCTGGCCTCGGACTTCGAGGTCGTCTCCGTGTACCGCCGGGACGAGATCGGCGAGGAAGCGATGGCGCGGCTTTCGTCCCTCTCCTCCCCTTCTCCCGTGCTGGCGACGGTCCGGATTCCCGCACCGGTGGACTTCCACCCCGAGAAGGGCCTGTTTCTGGCCCTGGACGGTATCCGGGACCCGGGCAACCTGGGCACGATCCTCCGGGTGGCCGACTGGTTCGGCATCGACGGGGTGTTCGCGTCGGAAGACACCGTGGACCTGTACAATCCCAAGGTGGTCCAGGCGACGATGGGGGCCATTTTCCGCATCCCTTTCCATACGGCCCGTATTCCGGACCTCTGCGCCCGCATCGTAACGGACGGCGGACACGTGTACGGTACTTTCCTGGACGGGAAGAACCTGTATGGACGGGACCTGGACACGGGTAGCCGCACGCCCTCCGTCATCGTCATCGGCAATGAATCGAACGGAATTTCACGGGAAACGGCCGCCCATGTGAGCGACCGTCTGTTCATCCCTCCCTATCCTGCGGACGATCCGGGTTCCGAATCCCTGAACGCCGCCATCGCCACGGCCATCACCGTGGCCGAATTCAGAAGACGCGGATAGCGACGAAATCTTTTGAAGGAACACGCAAGGTCGTCAACCCTTTCAGGTTGATGCCCAGATATTTGCATGCTTCTTCCGGAATGGTGACCGTGATGTTGGCCACCGGGCCGAAATTGGCCGTGACCAGCCAGGTCTCCTTTCCGTCGCTGCGGAGGAAGGCGAAGTGCCGGTCCGGGTCGAATCCCTCTCCCTGGCAATAACCCAGGTCGAAGGTCTTTCCCTCCGCAAAGGCCGGAATCCTGGCAAGGGCCAGCGCTTCCCGGTAACGTTTCAGCACGGACTTCTGCCGGACGGACAGGCCTTTCCGTCCGTCGCCGATATACTTTCTCAGGTCCTGCAGGCTGCGGACCGTCCACCAGTCGAAGATGGACGTCCGGCCGTTGACTCCGCTGAAAGGCTCATTGTCCATGCCCCGCTCGCCGATTTCCTGGCCGAAGTACAGCATGAGAGGAGCGGTGTTCAGCAGCAGCGACACGCCCAGGGCAGCATAGCCCGCCTCGGCGCTGCCGGCGAAGAAATCGGAGGCAACGCGCTGCTCGTCATGGTTCTCGAGGAAATCCAGCATGCGCGGCTGTAAGTCGCCGAGGAACTGCCAGTTCCAGGTCAGCGCCTTCGCGGTATATCCGTCGCAGGTGACGCTGCGGACCGTGTCGTACAGGCCGGACTTGTCGTAGAGCAGGTCGAAGCCCACTTCTTCCACGTACATCCGGTATTTATCCTTCTCGTACACCTCCGCGATGAAGATGACCTGCGGGAACTCGCGCTTGATGCGGGCGATGAGCCACTGCATGAACTGCGGAGGGACAAGTTCCACCATGTCGCAGCGGAAGCCGTCCACCCCCTTGAGGGCCCAGAACCGGACGATTTCATACATCTTGTCCCAGGTGGGCGTGTGGAAGTCGCAGTAATTGACCTTGATGGTCTCGTACCAGTCGTTGATGCCGGGGGTTGGGGAGAAGCAGTTGCCGGACGCCTTCGCAGGATGCTCGTAGTAGGAACTTCCCGTACAGGGCTCCGGAAGGCGGAGGGTCTCCCCGGGATAGTAGAAGAAATCGTTGTCCGGAGCCCAGTGCACGGACGTGTCGTCGTCGGCTCCCAGCGAACGGACGCCGGCGGGAGCGGAGACGCTGTCGTAATCCCGGGCGACATGGTTGGGGACAAAGTCCATGATGACCTTGAGGCCGTGTGCATGGGTTCGGTTCACCAGTTGAAGGAATTCTTCCATCCGATGCTCCGGATCATCTGCCAGATAAGGATTTACGTCATAGTAATCCGTGATGGCATACGGGGAGCCGGCCTCCCCTTTCACAATCTGGGGATGGGAGGGGATGCAGCCTTCGTCAGCCTTGCGGGTGGCATGGCGGATGAGGCCGGTGTACCAGACATAATCAACGCCAAGTCCCCGGAGGTACTCCAGGGACTCGGTGTCGATCGATGAAAACTTGCCGCTTCCCCAAAGCCGGGGAAGCATTTGGTAGAGGATCTGTTTCAATTTACCAGTTCAGGATCTTCTTGAAGTCGTAGGTCTCCGGGTCGGCGACGTACTTGGCCGCGGCCTCGTAGTCGGCCGGGGTGATGAAGTGGCAGATGTGGTTGAAATAGTTCTGGGAGGTGCCGCCCTCGATGTTCACCCGGCGCGGAGGAATCTTGCCCTCGGCGTTCTGCAGGTCCTTGAGGTACAGGGGGTGGGACTCGCCGTCGGCATCGACATACACCATGCAGCCGGTCTCGCCCTTCGCGAAGAGCTCGTAGGCGCCCATGGCGAGTTCGGTGCAGTACGTGAGGTCGTAGCCGATCGGATCCTGGCAGCGGACGTCGTAGCCGATCTCCACCGGACGGGTCTTGACCTTGAGGCCGATCTTCTTGAACTCCTTCTCGAGGATGTCGTTGAACAGGACCGCCTTGGAGATCTTGCCGAGCTCCGGATGGCCGTGCTCGTCATAGGTCATGGACACGCCGGCATCCTTGATTTCCTGGGGATCCAGGTCGTGGAACACGCCCTCGGCGACGACGACGGTGCCGTAGGGAATGCCCAGGAGCTTGCGCTTCAGGATGGCGGAGAGGGCGAGCTTGACGATCTTGTCCAGGCTGATCCCGGTCTTGTTGAACATCTCGGGGATGATGGTCATCGGGCAGTGCGTGGCCTCGCCGATCCCCAGGGCCAGGTGACCAGCGCTGCGGCCCATGGCGCTGATGATGAGCCAGTTGCCGCTGGTGCGGGCATCTTCATAGACGGTGCGGGCCAGGTGGGCACCCTCGTCCTTGGCGGAGTTGAAGCCGAAGGTGGGAGCGTTGTTCGGCAGCGGAAGGTCGTTGTCGATGGTCTTAGGCACGTGGATGTTCGCGATCGGATACTGCTTCGCCGCGAGGAACTTGGCGATGCGGTTCGCGGTGGAAGCGGTATCGTCACCGCCCACGGTCACGAGCAGCTTGATGTTGTTCTCCTGGAACAGGGCCAGGTTGAAGTTTTCCTCGAAATCCTTGTCGGTGGGCTTGAAACGGCTCATCTGCAGGTAGCTGCCGCCCCGGTTGAAGTAGGCGTCGGCCTTGAAGAAGTCGATGTCCTCGGTGCGCGGGTTCTGGCTGAAAAGGCCGCTGTAACCGCCGTGCAGGCCGATGACACGGTAACCGTTGGAAAGGAACGTCTTCGCGACAGACATGACGACAGTGTTCATGCCCGGAGCCGGGCCGCCTCCGCAGAGGATGATGATGGAATCTTTCATTTTCTATAGAGTTTGTTCGTAATTCCTTTTGGACCCGCAAATTTAAGAATTTTTAATTACAAATCCGCGGGATTGGCTTCGTTCCCTTGTATTCTTTCGTAAAAAGGGGCAATCCTCTAGTTCAAAGCGAAGCGGATTTGTATTCATAGCAATTCACTCCTTCCATCGTTGGCGCGTCCTTCTTGTACACATCTCGTACACATCTCGTTTGTACAAGGAAACCACTTAGAAACGGACATTTCATGTACAAGTCTCTCGTTTTTGGCCGATTCCCGCCCGATTCTGGAGGACTTGATCAAAAAAACGCGTCTGGAAGGGCATTTCAATGTACAAACGAGATGTGTGCATCAAGGTGTAATCACCAGTTTTGCCCGTATATTAGTGGGCATAGTGAGGGGTTCAATAATAGTCTGGCAGGACGATCCGATCCCGAAAAGAATGGGAGGAAGGGACAACCGAGGATTTCTCCTGCCCGTTTTTCGCGAATTATCACTATATTTGTAATTTGAACGAATTGCATCGAAAAATGGACTACACGCAGGCGAAACAGCGGATCGAGCAGCTCCGGGCGGTTCTCTGGGAGAACAGCCGGAAGTACTATGTGGAGAATGCGCCCACGATGTCGGACTACGACTACGACCAGCTCATGCACGAACTGGAAGACCTGGAGCGCGCCTATCCGGAGTACGCGACGCCCGACTCCCCCACCCGCCGTGTGGGAAGCGACCTGGAGACGGGTTTCGCCAAGTATCCGCACAAGTATCCGATGCTCTCGCTGGGGAACACCTACAGCATCGGCGAGGTGGAAGAGTTTGCGGAAAGGGCATCCAAGAGCCTGGAAGAGCCTTTTACCTACTGCTGTGAACTCAAATTCGACGGGACGGCCATCTGCCTGACCTACCGGAACGGCAAGCTGTTCCGGGCACTGACCCGGGGCGACGGGGTGATGGGCGACGACGTGACAGCGAATGCCCGGAGGATCGCCAATGTCCCCGAGACGCTGAAAGGTTCCGGCTGGCCGGCGGAGTTCGAGATCCGCGGTGAGGTCCTGATGCCCTACGATTCCTTCGACCGGCTGAACAAGGAGCGGGAGGACAACGAGGACCAGCCTTTCGCCAATCCCCGCAATGCTGCCAGCGGTTCCCTGAAACTGCAGGATCCGGAGGAGGTCGCCCGGCGCGGCCTGATGTGCACGCTGTACCATATCCCGACGGGACAGGTGGACTTCCCGACCCATGACGAGGCCCTCAAGGCTGCGCAGGAATGGGGACTTCCGGTGTCCGGCGAACGCCGTCTGTGTCGTAATATCGACGAAATCGAGGCCTTCATCGCCCACTGGGACACCGCCCGGAAGCAGCTTCCTTTCGCCACCGACGGCATCGTCATCAAGATCAACGAAATGGACGCCCAGCGCCAGCTTGGATATACCGCCAAGTCCCCGCGCTGGGCCGTCGCGTATAAATTCAAGGCCGAACAGGCCCTGACCCCTATCTTGTCCATCGACTACCAGGTGGGCCGGACTGGCGCCGTGACGCCCGTCGCCAACCTGGAGCCGGTGTTCCTGTCCGGGACGATGGTCAAACGCGCCACCCTCGTGAACGAGGACCAGATCGAGATGCTGGACATCTGCGAGGGCGACTGGGTGTATGTGGAGAAAGGCGGGGAGATCATCCCCAAGATCACCGGCGTGGAGGAATCCAGGCGGCAGCCGGGCGCCAGACGGCCCGCCTTCCCGAAAGTCTGTCCGGATTGCGGCACGCCCTTGGTGCGGCCGGAGGGCGAAGCCAAGTGGTTCTGTCCCAACATCGACGGATGCCCTACCCAGATCAAGGGGAAACTGGTGCATTTCCTGAGCCGCAAGGCGATGAACGTCCTGGCCGGCGACGCCACGGTGGACCAGCTCTACAACCTGGACCTCGTCCGTACTCCGGCTGATTTCTATGACCTCCGCGAGAGCCAGCTGCTGATACTGGAAGGCTGGAAGGAGCGCTCTGCCCGGCGTTTCCTGGACAGCCTCTCCGAATCCCGGAACGTCCCGTTCGAACGGGTTCTGTTCGCCATCGGCATCCGCTATGTGGGTGAGACGACGGCACGGGACATCGCCCGGCATTTCGGGGACATCGACACGCTGATGGGGGCGTCCAAGGAGGACCTCACCGCCATTCCCGACGTGGGCGAGGTGGTGGCGGAAAGCGTCTTCCAGTATTTCCGGGATGAGCGTCACCGGGCCGAGATCCAGCGCCTGAGGGCGGCCGGTCTCCGGATGGCCGTGGCCAGGAGCGGCGGGAACGCTTCCGAAGCCCTTGCCGGAAAGACCATCGTCATCAGCGGCAATTTCTCCGTCTCCCGGGACGAGATGAAGGCGCTGATCGAAGCCAACGGCGGCAAAAACAGCGGCTCCGTCTCCGGCAAGACGGCTTTCCTCCTCGCCGGAAGCAAGCCCGGTCCCGAGAAACTCAAGAAGGCCGAGGCGCTGGGCGTTCCTGTCCTGGACGAGGAAGCCTTCCGGAAAATGCTGCCCGAAGGCAGCCTGCCGGCTGTCGGAGATGAGAACGGTGAACTGACTTTGTTTTAGGAAGATGGGCTTCTTTGCACGGATCGCATACCGGACGAAAGTCCTGATTCGCTGGGCGAGGATCGTCGTCAAGCGGGTGATCCGTTTCCTGACCCACGACATGTGGTACCTGGACATGGAGAAGCTTTCCGCCTGGAAGGCCCGCGCCGTCCGGGACATCAAGGTCGTCTGGCTGATGCTCAAGGTCTTTGCCGACCAGAAGATCGGCTACCAGGTAACGGCCCTCGCCTACCAGTCCATGATGTCCGTCGTGCCGTTCCTCGCCATCGCCCTGTACCTGACGGACCATGTGGGCATTTCCGACCAGTTCAACGCCTTCCTGCAGGCCAACATCAGCAACCAGAAACTCATTGCAGACCTTCTCGCCGCATCGGACAAGATCATCGCGACGGCGGAATCCGGCCTGTTCGGATTCATCAGCATGGCCTCCTTCTTCTGGATCGTCATCTGGCTGATGATGACGGTCCGCCGGGTGTTCAACAATGTCTGGAAGGTGGAGGAACGGCGGAATTTCTTCCACGTCCTGGGTGTCGTCCTGGGCGTCATCATCCTCTCTCCGTTCGTCATCGTCCTCTTCTTCTCCGGGTCCGTCGTCTATTCCTCGGTCCTGGACTATGTCGTCCCGAGCAAGCTGTTCTTTTCCGAAAGTCTCAAGACGATGCTTTCGTGGACCCTGTTCGCGGCATCGGCCGTCCTGATGCTGACCGTGATGTACAAGTATATTCCCGCGGCGCGGGTGCGCCTCCGCCATGCCTTCAAGGCTGCGCTCATCGCCGGCATCGGCTTCACCGCCGTCCAGTACCTGTATCTGGAGACCCAGGTGATGGTCGCCAAGCAGAACGCCATCTACGGTGTCCTGGCGGCCCTCCCTCTCTTCATGGTCTGGCTGAACCTCCGGTGGACCATCGTCCTGTACGGCGCGGAGCTGTCCTATTCGTTCCAGAATGTGAATCACCTTAATGTCAAGGAGATACTATGAGCTATTCCGAGTTTACCGAGAAAGATTACCAGTTGATCCAGCGGGATTGGGAGGTCCTGTACGCTTCGGCCCGGCGCCGCTGCGCGGACGAGCATGAACTGGACGTGGTCCGGCAGGCTTTCGAATTCGCCAACGAGGCTCACAAGAACGTCCGGCGCCGCAGCGGGGAGCCCTACATGCTTCACCCGATCGCAGTGGCCCAGATTGTCGTGGATGACATCGGACTCGGCTACAAGTCCATTTCCGCCGCCCTGATGCACGACGTCGTGGAGGACACGGACTATACGGTGGAGGACCTGCGGGAGCGGTTCGGCGACAAGATCGCCACCCTCGTGGACGGTCTCACCAAAATCAAGAACGTCCTGGACTATGAGGACAAGAACAAGGACCGTTCCGCACAGAGCATGCAGGCGGAGAACTTCAAGCGGATCCTCCTGACGCTCAACGACGATCCCCGCGTCGTGCTCATCAAGCTGGCGGACCGGCTGCACAACTGCCGGACCATCGAGTTCATGCCGGAGCACAAGCGGGACAAGATCCTGAGCGAGACGATGTTCGTCTTCATTCCCCTCGCCCACCGGCTGGGTCTGTACAGCGTCAAGTCCGAACTGGAGAACATCTGGCTCCGCTACAAGGAACCGGAGGCCTATGCCGAGATCGACACCAAGATCAACCGCAACATCAAGGAGCGGGAGAAGGAGATGGAGGCTTTTGTGGAGCCCATCGAGGCGGCCCTCACCAAGGCCGGTTTCCATTTCGAGATCAAGAAGCGGGTCAAGACGCCGTACTCCGCGTGGCACAAGATGCAGGTCAAGCAGATTTCCTTCGAGCAGGTCTATGACTTGTTCGCGATCCGGATCATCTTCGACCCGGACCCGAAATCCACCGAGACCGAACGTGACCAGTGCTACCACGTTTTCTCGACAATCACCGGCATCTACCGGTATATGCCCGAGCGGATCCGCGACTGGGTCCGTCATCCCAAGTCCAACGGTTACGAGGCGCTGCACTGCACCCTCCTGAGCCCGTCCGGCATCTGGGTTGAGGTCCAGATCCGCACTCGGCGCATGGACGACATCGCGGAGAAGGGCATCGCCGCCCACTGGGCCTACAAGCAGAATGGCTACATCGGCGACAGCGAGATGGACCTGTGGCTGTCCCGGATCAAGGAGATCCTCGTGAATCCGGACGTGAACGCCCTGGAACTGCTGGACATCATCCACAACGACCTGACCAGCACGGAGATCTTCGTCTTTACGCCGAAGGGCGAACAGCGGTCTATCCAGAAAGGGGCCACGGTCCTGGATTTCGCCTACCTGATCCACACCGAGATCGGCAACAAGGCGATTGCGGCCAAGGTGAACCAGCGGCTGGTTTCCCTGAGCCATGTCGTGAAGACCGGCGACCAGGTGGAGATCATTACGGCCGAGGAGGAGCACCCGAAGCGGGAATGGCTCCAGTTCCTCAAGACGCGGAAGGCCCGTTCCCTCGTGATGGACTATTTCAAGAACGAGCGGAAACAGACCATGGACTTTGGCCGGACGGTGGTGGAAGGCCAGGTCCAGGCCTTGGGTTACAAGCCGTCGGAAGACCTGCTCCAGCGCATCGAGGCGGCTTATGACACTCCTGACCGGGATGAACTGTACTACCGGGTGGGCGTGGGCGAAATCAAGCTGGACAACCTGTCCGACGTGCTCAAGTCCAAACAGAAAGTCTCGCTCCTGAGGAAGCTTTTCCGCCGCGAGGAGAAGGCTCCCAAGAAGCCGGAGGAAGTGTATGTCATCGGAGGCAAGGATGACGACGGCCACCAGTTCGTCATCGCGACCTGCTGCAACCCGATTCCCGGCGATCCCGTCGTGGGCTTCAAGTCTCCCGACGGAAAGATTACCGTCCACAAGAAATCCTGTTCCGTCGCCGAGGAAATCGCGGCCACCCACGGTGACTGGGTGGTGGTTCCCAAATGGCTGGAAGAGGCCGGCTCCAAGTCCTTCCTGGTACGGATTTCGCTCAAGGGACTGGACCGGGTGGGCCTGCTGAACGAAATCTCCCGTTTCCTCTCCCTGGTGATGGGGGCCAACATGCGCCGGCTCAACCTGAGCGCCGACGAAGGCATCTTCTCCGGCTACATCGACCTGTATGTCAACAGCAAGGACGTCCTGGAGCAGATCCTGAAGAAACTCTCCCACATCGACGGCATCGAGTCCGTCTCCCGGAGCGAACTGTAAACGAATATGAAGAGATTGTCCAAATACCTGCCCCTGATACCGGCGGCCCTGGTCCTCGGGGCGATGATGTTCCCGTCGGGGTGCGCCAACACGACGACGCCGCCCAGCGGCGGACCCAAGGACACGATTCCTCCGGTCCTTCTGAAGACGGCTCCCCAGCCCGGAGCGGTGAACGTTCCGACCCACAAGACGCAGATCAAGTTCACCTTCGACGAATACGTGGTCGTGAAGGATCCGTCCAACATCTTCCTGTCTCCTCCGCTGGAAAAGCGGCCCAAGTACAAGCTTTCCGGGAAGAGCCTTGTCGTCACCTTCGAGTCCGACCTGGACAGCAATACCACTTATACGCTGGATATCACCGGTGCGATCGGGGACAACAACGAGGGGAACATGTTCGAGGGCTTCACCCTGGTGTTCTCCACCGGCTCCCAGATCGACTCGATGTGCATGACTGGCCTCGTACAGGACTGCAATACGCTCAAGCCCATCAAGGGGGCGACCGTGCTCCTGTATAAGGACCATGCCGATTCCGCCGTGTTCCTGCACCGGCCGAATGCGGCTGCCAAGACGGACGAATGGGGCTTCTTCAGCCTGCGGAACATTCAGGACACCGTCTATCGGGTGTATGCGATCCGGGATGCGAACGGCAACAACATCTATGAACCGGACCAGGAGAGCATCGCCTTCCTGGACCAGCCCTACCATCCCTCGACCGTCTTCAACGACTCCATCTACGAGTTCAAGAAGTTCAACATGAAGGACACGGCCCTGTGCCTGGCGCGAAAGACCGACGTGGAACTGAACGTCTTCCGTGAAAAGCCGTCCAAACAGTTCATCGTCAAGAAGGAACGCGTGGGGCTCCGGACCGCCTTCCTGACCTTCATGGCCCCGGGCGCCAAGGTCAACTCCATGAAAATCAAAGGCCTTCCGGCCGAGAAGCTCATCTCCCAGTTCAATCCGCAGGAAGACAGCCTCGAGCTCTGGGTCAACGACCAGCGCAAGATGCCGGATACCCTCCAGCTCCTCATTAACTATGACAAGACGGACACCCTGGGCAACCTCGTGCCCACGGACGAGACCGTGAAGCTGGCCCTGAGCAAGGAAATGCGGGCCGAGATCCAGAAGAGCTCCCAGCGGAACCTCAAGCATGAGGACACCATCGCCGTGTTCAAGTCCGAAGCGGACCCGACCACGGTCGAACAGTACGGCTTCCGCCTCGAATTCAAGTATCCGCTCATCCAGGAAGCCTGGGATTCCCTGTCGTTCTGGTCCGTGAACCCGCGCCAGCAGGAGAAGAAGGAGAAGTTCAAGGTGACCCGGGATCCGGAGAACCTCCGCGTCTATACGGTTATGCCGACGGATAAACTCATGCAGGGATTCGACTACCACCTGAAGGTCCCCTACCGGAAATTCCGGGACGTGAACGGTTTCTACAACGACAGTACGGAACTCAAGGTCACCCTTCCGAACGACGAGAAGCTCAGCACCATTTCCCTGGAGATGTCCAAGGTCAAGAAGAACCGCTACATCATCGACCTGCTGGGTGAAAAGCGGGACAAGGTGATCCGCAGCTTCATCATCGATACCGACCAGACCGTCGTCTTCCCCTATGTGAAGGCCGGCAAGTATTGCCTCCGCATTACGGAGGACCGCAACGGCAACGGCCTTGTCGATACCGGTAACGTCCTGGAACACCGTCAGCCCGAGAAAGTGATGTTCTTCAAGATCAAGGACCAGTTCCTGATCGACATCCCCGAACGGACGGAGTATGTGCAGAAAATCGACCTGGAGGAACTGTTCCGATGAAAAAGGCCGTCGTACTCCTCTCCCTCCTTCTGGCGGGATGCCTGACGCTCGGCGCGCAGGAAGAGAAAAAGAAGAATGCCATCGACTTGGAGAAGGAGTTCTTCCAACTCCCGGATTCGGTGACCAACGAGTATCTGGACGCGACGACCGTTCCGAAGGCCTCCCGGATCAACGATTACTGGATTGTGGGCGTCCATGGCGGCGTATCCGTCCAGCATGGTTATTTCAACCCGTTGCGCCAGGTGAATTTCTACGTGAACAAACCGGTTTACGGAGCTTCCGTCACCCGGTACGCCACGATGATGAACACGTTCCCGATTGTGGGCATGGAAGTGGGTTTCCAGCATAATTTCGAAGGTTACAACTTCAAGGAATACGAGTCGGAAGGGTACACCTACCGGCAGAATATCGACGGTGCCTACGAGGCGTATATGGAGGTCCCTGAAGCGTTCATCCTGACACACATGCATCTGGACATGGGCTCGTTCGCCAAGATCATGCTCAAGGCGGGCATGTACGGCGGCTACCGGATGAACATCACCCGGATCGGCCCGTCCGTTTCCGGCATCGAGCACGAATTCCTGGAGACGGACAACCGCTGGACCTACGGCGTGCAGGGCGGCCTGGGACTGGGATTCATGCTGGACCCGTTCGAGCTGCACCTGGGCGTCCAGATCAAATGGGGATGGTCTTCTTTCTACCAGCCCGATGTAGCGAGTCCGTATTACTACCGGTTCGCCTATCCGCTGGACGGGGCCGTCACCCTGGGACTGTATTATCAACTGACTCCCCGGAGGGGGCATACCCGCGCAAAACTCCGCAGGATGGCGCGGGAAATGGTCGCCGAGGAACGGGAACAAAGAGAGCAGCAATAATGGAAACATGCGTTGTCAAAGTGGGTGACGTCCTCATCGGAGGCGGCAACCCGATCGTCGTCCAGACGATGTGCAATACCCATACTTATGATGTCGATGCGACGGTGGCTCAGTGCCTCCGCCTGGCAGCCGCCGGTGCGCAGCTGGTCCGGATTACGGTCCCGGGCTTGCAGGACGTACCGTACATGCGGGAGATCAAGTCCCGCCTGCGGGCTGCCGGATGCAACGTCCCCCTGGTGGCAGACATCCATTTCTCCTCCGAAACGGCCATCGCCGTCGCTCCGGTCGTGGAGAAGGTCCGGATCAATCCGGGCAATTTCCACAAGGACCATGCGGAGGCCCGGCGCCAGTTCGCCCGCTTCCTGGAGGAATGCAAGAAATACGGAACGGCCATCCGGATCGGCCTGAACCACGGTTCATTGGGATCCTATATCGTGGAACGCTACGGGAATACTCCCCGGGCGATGGCCCTTGCCGCCATGGAATGGGTTGATATGTGCCTGGAGGCGGAATTCTGTCAGGTCGTGGTCTCCCTCAAGGCCAGCAACACGGTCGTGATGACGGAAGCTTACCGGGAACTCGCCCGGATGATGCAGGAACGCGGCATCGTATTCCCGCTCCATGTGGGCGTCACGGAGGCCGGCAACGGCGATTCCGGCCGGATCAAGTCCTGCGTCGCCATCTCTACCCTGCTGGCCGAAGGAATCGGCAATACCGTCCGGGTCTCCCTGACGGAAGACCCGGAGAACGAAATCCCTGTCGCCCAGTACCTGGCCCATCGTTACTCCGGCTCCCCTGCTCCGGCCCTCACGGAAAGGGAGAGCATCCTTCTCAAGGCCGCCTGCGATTTTGGAAAGCCCCTGCTGGACCGCACCATCGACACCGTATCTTTCCCGGAGTTGGATCCGGAGTTCGCCGTCTATCTGACGGACGAACTGCTTCAGGCCTGCCGGCGGAAGTTCTACCGGCCCGAGTACATCGCCTGCCCGGGATGCGGCCGGACCATGTACAACCTGCAGGAAGCCTTCGAAGCCGTCAAGGCCCGCACCGGGCATCTGAAGGATGTCGTTATCGCCGTCATGGGATGCATCGTCAACGGGCCGGGCGAGATGGCCGATGCGGATTACGGCTATGTGGGCGAAGGAGGCGGCAAGGTGACGATCTATCGCGGGAAAACGCCCGTTCTCCGGCATATCCCCGATACCGAGGCGGTCGATAAACTTGTGGAACTCATTGAATCCGAACGATGAAACGCACTTTTCTCACGCTGGTGCTGCTTCTGTGCAGCCTGGCGCTCTGCCACGCGCAGAAAACGACTTACAAGGTTGCGCAGCGGGATACCTGCGACCTTTTCATGGACGTGTATGACCCGGTGATCATTCCCGGAGACACCTTGCAGCGTCCGACCATCCTGTATGTCTTCGGTGGCGGCTTCATCACCGGCCGGAGGGATGATCCCTACGTTCTCCCCTGGTTCAAGATCCTGAACGAGAACGGTTATCGCGTGGTTTCCGTCGATTATCGGCTGGGCCTCAAAGGCGTTCCCATGCGGTTCGACCTGGGGCATCTGATCCAGAGTGCGAAGTACACGAAGAAGGCCGTGGACATGGGCGTGGAAGACGTTTTCGCCTCCGTCCGGTATCTGGCGGACAATGCCGAAACACTGGGCGTGGACCTGTCCAACATCGTGATTGCCGGCAGCTCGGCCGGCGCCATGATCTCCCTTTCCTGCGAACTGGAGGCCTGCAACCGGACGGAACGGGCCGAAATCCTTCCGGAAGGATTCCATTTTGCCGGGGTGATGTCCTTTGCCGGTGCCATCATGTCCGATACCGGGCGGCCTTCCTACAGCCGCAGGCCTTGCCCGCAGCTGCTCATCCATGGGACCAATGACGGCGCCGTGACCTATGACAAGATGGGATTCGGCCGCTGGGGCATGTTCGGCAGCAGTTTCCTGGTAGAAAAGGTCCTGGCTCCCGCCGGATTTGAGTACCAGGTTTACCGATATGTGGGCCACACCCACGACATGGCCGCCAACATGGTGGCGAACTGGCCGGAAGAGAAACGTTTCCTGGAAGTGTCTGTCATGGGGAAAAAGCGCCTCGTCCTGGACTGTACGCTGGACGACCCGATGATGCCTTCCTGGCAGTCGGTCTCCCTGGACGATATCTATTAGCGGGTTACTACTCCGGAAGGACCGCCAGTACGGATTCCACCGCACGGACCTTGTCCCCCACTTTCACGCGGATTTCCGCGTTCAGGGGAAGGAACAGGTCGATGCGGGAACCGAACTTGATCACGCCGCACTGGTCTCCCCGGTTCTCCATATTCCCGGGCTTGGAATAGCACACGATCCTCCGGGCGAACGTTCCGGCAATCTGCTTGAAGAACACCTCACCGTAGCGGTTCTTCAGGCAACTGGATGAA
>JAFUDV010000055.1 GCA_017464245.1 Bacteroidales bacterium
CATCTCCCAGAAGTTGTCGTGCTTGTTGCCGAGCAGGACATGGTCCGCCGGCATATGCTTGAGCCAGGCCGCCTGCGCCTCGGTGTCGAGGGTGGTGCCGTCCTCGGCCGCGCCTTCGAACACCGTCGCATAGAGCTTGGTCTTGTCGATCTTGTACACTTCCGTGAGGAGTTCCCAGGCCCAGTCGATGGCCTCGGTCTTGAAATAGTCCCCGAAGCTCCAGTTGCCCAGCATCTCGAACATGGTGTGGTGGCGGCCGTCGTGGCCCACCGCTTCCAGGTCGTTGTGCTTGCCGCTCACGCGGAGGCACTTCTGGCTGTCGGTCGCCCGGGGGAACTTGGGCGCCGCATTGCCCAGGAAGATATCCTTGAACTGGTTCATTCCCGCGTTCGTGAACATGAGGGTCGGGTCGTTCTTGATCACCATCGGCGCGCTGGGCACCACCGTATGTCCCTTGGAAGCGAAGAATTCCAGGTACTTCTGTCGAATCTCTTTTGCAGTCATTTTTACCTCAAATAAATATAGCCTGCAAATATACGGCTTTTTACGCGGAAATTCAAGCGTAGGGGATGGCCTTCCGCCAGCGGAAGGTGAGATAGGCGGCGCGGACGGCGAGATGGGTGAAATAGGCGGCCATGAGCAGGTGGATGGCCACCGTCTCGGGAACGGTCCCGTACACGGCGCGGAGGACGGCGAGCCCGGCGAACCAGACTCCGAAGAAGCCCACGACGCACCAGGCCGTGGAATTGCGGAGGTCCTTCGAGGCGGTCGCCCCGGTGAAGATGCCGTCCCAGGTGAAGGCGGGGCAGCCGATGACCGGCATCAGGAGCAGCCAGGGAATGAATTCCCGGGCCGATTCCACCACGTCCGGGTCCGAGGTCATGAGCTTCAGGAGCGGCACGCCGCCCACTCCGTACACGAGGAAGAACAGGACCGTGACGCCGGCGCTCCAAACGAAAGTCTGCCGGACGGTCGTCCGCACGCCCTCGGCGGACCCCTCCCCGATGAAACGGCCCGTCAGGGCCTCCCCGGCATAGGCGAACCCGTCGGTGAAGTAGCTGAAAATCATGAGGAGTTTCATCAGGATCGCCCCCACCGCCAGCATCATGTCCCCGTACCGGGCCGATATCATCGTGAACCCGATGTACACGGCGATCATGCACAGCGACCGCAGGAACAGGTCGCGGTTCAGCACGAAGAACGCCCGCCAGCTACCCGTGCCCGTCGGCGACGCTTCCTGGTGCGGGCCCTCCACAACCGTCATTTCGAGCTGTTTTTGCTGGTTCTCCCGTGCTCCAGCGCCCGTCAACTGGCATTCCGGGCCCTTTTTGCCGGTTGAGACGTGCTCCTTTTGGGGGAGACGCGTGAAATAAGTCCCGTACCGCCGCCACACGGCGAGGGCCGCATAGGTGAACCCGGTCCACTGGGCGATGAGGGTGCCCCAGGCGACGCCGGCGAAGCCCAGTTCCGGGAGACCGGCGTAACCGAAGGCCAGGCCCACGGACAGGAGGATGTTCACCAGGTTCACCAGGAGGTCGCAGGCCATGGGCCGGACCGTGTCCTGCATGCCGATGAACCAGCCCTTGAATGCGAACAGCGAAAGGGTCGCGGGCGCCGCCCAGATGCGGATGTAAAAGTATTGGGTGGCAAGGGCTTGCACCTCTGGGGAGCAGTCCACCAGCAGGAATGCCAGCTGCACGACCACCCATTGCAGCGCCACCAGCGCCAGGCCCGACCCCAAGGCGATTCCCAGCGCCCGCTTCAGCGTCACGGCGATCTCATGCACCGCATCTTCCGCGCCGGCATGGTATCGTCCGTAGGCCTGTGCGGTAAGTCCTCCCGTACCGCCGCGCAGGAAGCCGAAGTTCCAGTACAGCATGTCGAACAGCATCGTGCCGATGGAGATGCCGCCGATGAGGGAGGCGGCCGGAACGGCCCCGGAGGCGCCCAGGTGGCCGGCCACGGCGATGTCCACCATGCCCACGAGGGGGACGGTGATGTTCGCGAGGATGCTCGGCACGGCGAGGCGGAGGATGTTCCGGTGGAGGTTCATCGGAATTTCTGGTCTTCCTCGAGCATGCCGAGATAGGAATTGTAGCGCTCCGGGGAGATGGTGCCTTCGTCCACGGCCGCCTTCACGGCGCAGCCTGGCTCGTGGGTATGGGTGCAGGGCGTGAAGCGGCACCCTTCCGAGGCGCGGAGCATCTCGGGGAAATACTTTCCGATTTCCTCCTTCTCCAGATCCACGAGGCCGAAGCCGCGAAGCCCCGGAGAGTCAATGACATAGCCTCCTGTCGCGAGGGGGTACATCTCGTAGAGGGAGGTGGTGTGCTTCCCTTGCAGGTGCGCGGTGGAAATCTGCCCGATCTTCGGGTCCAGCGACGGGTCCAGCGCCTTGATGAGGGACGACTTGCCCACGCCGGATTCCCCGGAGAACAGGTTCACCTTGCCCCGGCAGGATTCCCGCAGCGTGCCGATGCCCTCGCCGGTCAGGACCGAGGTGTCGATGACCGGATACCCCGCCCCTTCGTAGATGGCGTGGAACGCATCCACCTGGTCCTGCGCCATTTCCCGGTACAGGTCCACCTTGGACAGGACGATGGTCGCGGGAATCCCGTACACCCCGCAGGTGACGAGGATCCGGTCCAGGAACGGCAGCTTGATCTCGGGAAAGTACAGCGAGACGACGAGGTAGGCCATGTCCACGTTGGCGGCGATGATGTGCGCCTGCCGCGACAGGTTCGTGGACCGCCGGATGACATAGTTCTCGCGGGGCAGGACCTCCGTGATCACGGCCGTCTCCTCCCCGTCGGGACGCTCGTACCGGACCCGGTCGCCCACGGCCACCGGATTCGTGATCTGGCTGGCTTTCAGCCGGATGCGTCCGCGCAGGACGGCGGGGAAGAGCTGCCAGGCCGGCAGCTCGGACAATTCATAGTGGCTTCCCGCGTTTTTGACGACGGTCGCTTCGCCTCGTGTCATTCGTCGCTCTTTTTGAACAGTTCGTACCGCAAAGATACGGCTTTGTTTTGGAAATCCGTCCCCATTCCCTATTTTTGCTTTGCAAACGGTCCGGACGCAAAGGTCCGGTCCGGCAGGACTATAACCAATTAGATGCTATGAACATCCGAATCATCCTTCAGTACCATACTGCATGGGGCGAAAGCCTCGTGCTCCGCGTCGGGAAGAAGCGCTACCCGATGGAATCCGCTTTCGCCGGCCTCTGGCAGGCGGACCTCACCGGGAGGAACCTCCGTGACGGCGACCGCTACGCCTTCGAGGTCGAGCGCGGGGGAAAGACCGTCCGCACCGAGTGGCGCGCCCATCTGTACAGCGCCCCGGCCGATGCGAAATCCGTGGTCATCCGCGACCGCTGGACGGACCGTCCGGTGAATTCCTCCTTCTATGCCAACGCTTTCAGCGACGTCATCTTCCGCCGTCACGACGGCGCGTCCTTCCGTCATCCGCGTCCTGCGGAGCCGGGAAAGGGGAACGTGACCTTCCGCGTCGCCGTGCCCGAGGTGCGGAGCGGGGAGTCCGTCGCCCTGGCGGGCAGCGGGAAGGCCCTCGGCGACTGGAAGGAATTCCGCCTGCTGGACGACGGCCGCTTCCCGTACTGGCAGCTGGACCTGGAGGTGAAGGATGTGTTCGAGTACAAGTTCGTCATCGTGGACACCGAGACCCGCCGTCCCCTCGTCTGGGAGGAGGGACCGAACCATTTCTTCGGCGAAGTGCCCGCGGCGGGGAGCCACGTGGTCGTCTCGGACATCGACCCGCAGTTCCTGTCCCGTCCCTGGCGGGGCGCAGGCGTGGCCGTGCCCGTATTCTCGCTCCGTACGGAGGACAGTTTCGGCGTGGGTGAGTTCCATGACATCAGGAAGCTCGTGGACTGGGCCGTGAAGGCCGGGCAGAGCGTCATCCAGCTCCTCCCGATCAATGACACGACGATGACCCATACCTGGCAGGACTCCTATCCTTACAACGCCGTGAGCTCCTTCGCCCTGCATCCCATGTTCATCCACCTGCCGGAGGCCGGTGTGCGCAAGGATGCCGCCTACAAGGCCCGGAAGCAGGAACTGGAATCCCTGACTGCCATTGATTACGAGGTTGTTACGAAGACGAAGCTCACCCTGCTCCGGAAGCTCTTCAAGAGCGCCAAGGGGCAGCAGGAAGCTGCATCGGCCCCTTACAAGGCGTTCATGGACGCCAACCAGGACTGGCTTCTCCCGTACGCCGTCTTCAGCGTGCTGCGGGACCGCAACGGCTCTCCGGAGTTCTCCGCCTGGGGCGAATGGAGCCGCTATGACCGCAGGAAGGCCCTGGCCTTCGCCACGGAGAACGCCGCCGAGGTGGACTTCTACTGCTTCCTGCAGTATCTGCTGGACAAGCAGCTCAAGGACACCGTGGCGTATGCGCACCTGCATGGCGTGGCGCTCAAGGGCGACCTTCCCATCGGCGTTTCCCGCGTCAGTGTCGATGCCTGGCAGCACCCGGAACTGTTCCACATGGACAGCCAGGCCGGCGCCCCGCCGGACGCCTTCGCGGCCGACGGCCAGAACTGGGGCTTCCCCACCTACAACTGGGAGAAGATGGCGGAGGACGGCTTCGCCTGGTGGAAGGCCCGGATGCGCAAGATGGCGGAGTATTTCGACGCCTTCCGCATCGACCATATCCTCGGGTTCTTCCGCATCTGGGAGATTCCCGTCCCGTACAAGAGCGGGCTCATGGGCCACTTCAACCCGGCTCTCCCGTACAGCGGCGAAGACCTCCGGAACCAGGGCTTCAACCCGGAGAACACCGGCGATACGGATGTGCTCTTCGTGGAGGACCCCCGCCGGAAGGACGTGTGGCACCCGCGCATCTCCGCGCAGTTCACGAACGCCTATGCGCAACTGCCCGAATGGCTCAAGGACCGCTACAACGCCCTGTACAACGATTTCTTCTACCGCCGCCACAACGGGTTCTGGAAGGAGTCGGCCATGACCAAGCTGCCCGCCCTCGTCCGTTCCACCGGCATGCTGTGCTGCGGCGAGGACCTGGGCATGATCCCGGACAGCGTTCCGGAGACCATGCGGGAGCTGGACATCCTGTCCCTCGAGATCCAGCGGATGCCCAAGGATCCCCGCGACACCTTCGCCGACCCGGCCTCCTATCCCTATGCCTGCGTGTGCGCGACCGGCACCCATGATACGGCGCCGCTCCGCGCCTGGTGGGAGGAGGACCGCGGCCTGACGCAACGCTATTTCAACGAGATGCTCCACTGCGCCGGGGAAGCGCCGCAGTTCTGCGAACCGTGGGTGGCCGACCTCATCCTCGGCGCGCACTTGAAGTCGCCGGCGATGCTCGCCATCCTGCCCCTGCAGGACTGGCTCGCCACGGACGGCGAGGTCCGCTATGGCGGCGATCCCAAGGACGAGCGCATCAACGTTCCCGCCATCCCGCGCTACTACTGGCGCTACCGCATGCACTGCACCCTCGAGTCCCTGATCGGCAACGACGCGCTCAATGCCCATATCAAGGGGATGGTCGATGCTTCTGGCCGTAACCGATAGGACGATGGCAGGCAAGGACAACGATTGGAAATCCCGTCTCGGCGTGGTGTATTCCACGAATCCCGACTTCCAGTACGAGACGGCCGCGGAGACGGAGACCGAGACGCTTCCGCCCGCAAAGCAGCGGCTCATCGTCGGGATCGACCGTCGCAACCGGGGCGGCAAGCAGGTGACGCTCGTCACCGGCTTCGTAGGCACGTCCGATGACCTCAAGGAACTCGGGAAGACCCTGAAGACCCGCTGCGGCGTGGGCGGGACGGCCAAGGACGGGGAGATCACCATCCAGGGCGACTTCCGCGACAAGGTGGCCGCCCTGCTCCGGGAAATGGGCTACAACGCCAAAAGGGGGAACTGATGCTGCAGGAAGAGGTTTTCCGTTCCGGGCGGCTGCTGCTGCCCGACACGCCGCCGGAGGCGGCCGCCCCGGTGGAATCCGTTCCGCTGGCCGGCACCATCCTCGTGGTGGTCACGATCCTGCTGTTCCTCCTGGCGATCCGCAGTTTCCTCAACGTGCTGCCGTACCTGAGGGACAGCATCAGCCGGGCGCGGGGGAGCGCTGCGCTCGAGAACAGCGTCAAGGTGAGCCGCGACCGGAACCTGGTCGCTGCCGTGTTCCTCCTGCCGACCATCCTGCTGGCCTTCCGTTACCGGCTTTACGATCCGGCTTTCCTGCAGGGCTGGGAACCCGATTTCCGCCTGCTGGCTGTCGCCGGCGCGTTCGTCGGCTTCCTCCTGCTGCGGTACCTGCTGTATCGCTGGCTGCGGCCCCGCCGCCGGTACGACGAATACCAGATGGCCTACCGCTCCGGCTACACGTTCTTCATCCTGCTGATGCTGCTGGCGCTCGTGACGGTGGGTGTCCTGTACGTGGTCGGTGCCGATGATTTGATGGTCAAGCGTTTCCTTTTGGTGGAAACAGGCGTGGTCTATCTCGTCTATCTGCTCCGGAAAGGACAAATTTTATCCGTATCTTGCAAACCTTTGACAACTTTTTTGTACCTTTGCGCGCTCGAATTGCTGCCTGCCGGCCTGCTGGCCGTTTCGGCGACGATTCTCTAGGTAGTGAAGTATTAGTATGAGTGTACAGAAAATCCTGGTTTCCCAGAACGCACCGCGTGTCCTTACTCCCTATCAGGTCGTGACGGAGAAGTTCGGCGTGGAATTCGAGTTCCGCCCCTTCTTCCTCATCGAGCCGCTGACATCCCGTGAGTTCCGGGCCCAGCGGATCAACATCCTGGACTATACGGCCATCGTCTTCTCGTCCCGCCACGCCATCGACGCTTTCTTCGCGCTGGCGGAGGAACTCCGCTGCAAGATTCCCGAGACGATGAAGTATTTCTGCACGACCGAGCTCGTGGCGATGTACCTCCAGAAGCATATCGTGTACCGCAAGCGCAAGATCTTCTACGGGACGGGCACGCCCGAGAGTGTCGTCGCCCTGGTCACCGCCAAACACAAGGGGGATAAGTTCCTGATCGCCACGTCGGACAACTCCAACAGCGAGCCGCTCACCCGGCTGTTCGACGCGCAGAAGCTCGACTACACGACCGCCGTGTTCGTGAAGACCGTTCCCCAGGACCTCTCCGGGGTGGACCTCCATGCCTATGACATGGTGGTCCTGTACAACCCCGCCGACGTCAAGTCCCTCTACGAGAACTTCCCCGGATTCGAACAGGGAGCCCTCAAGTTCGTCTCCTACGGCCGTTCCATCGTCAAGTCGATGGAGGAGGCCGGTCTCACCATCGAAGTCAAGGCCCCGACGCCCGAGATTCCTTCCGTGGCCCGCGCCATCGAAGCCTATCTCGAAAACCAGCAGTGACCGTGGCCGCGGCCACCCTTCCCAAGTCCGAGCGCCTGTGCGGGAAGAAACCCGTAGCAGGGCTCATGGACCGTGGAAAGGGCGGCGTGAGCGGCTGCCTGCGCTACCGGTTCCTGCGCCGGGAAGGCCCGGAGGCCGATGCCCCTGCACGTATCCTCGTCTCCGTCCCCAAGCGCAACTTCAAGCGCGCCGTCAAGCGCAATCTCCTGAAACGCCGCATCCGGGAATCCTACCGCCTGCAGAAGGAACTCCTTCCTGCCGGCATCGACATCATGTTCGTGTACCTGCCCCGGGAGGTCCTTCCTTCCGCGGACATCTTTGCGTCCATGACCGAGGTCCTCGCCGCGGTGGCGGCCAAGTGCAACCCCAGTGAATAAGCGTATGCCCAACTGGCTGAAACAGGTGCTGATCTTTCCTTTCGTGTTCCTGATCAAGTTCTATCAGGTATGCGTGAGCCCGTTCATCCCGCCGGCCTGCCGGTTCACGCCCACCTGTTCCCAGTATGCCCTTGAGGCGTTCCGCAAACATGGTCCCTTCAAGGGCCTCTACCTCTCCGTCCGCCGCATCCTCCGCTGCCACCCCTGGGGAGGCAGTGGCTACGATCCTGTTCCGTAATGCCCAAGAAAGAAAAGGTGCAGCAGATGTTCGACAACATCGCACCGACCTACGACAAGCTCAACCATATCATGTCCCTGAGCGTGGACAAGCTCTGGCGGCGCCATGCGCTGAGGGAGATCGTGGACGGCCGCGACCAGCGGATCCTGGACATCGCCTGCGGAACCGGCGATTCCACCATCGCCATCGCCCGGAAGGCGTCGGACGGGAGCCGGGTCGTGGGCACGGACATCTCGGACGGGATGATGGCGCTGGTCCGGCGCAAGGCCATCGACCGGGGCGTGGACTGGAAGATCGAGGTGGAGCAGGGCGACGGGGAAGCCCTCCGGTTCGGGGAGGGGAGTTTCGATGCGGTCACCTGCCAGTTCGGCATCCGCAACTTCGAGCACAAGGAACGCGGTCTCTCCGAGATGTTCCGGGTCTTGAAGCCGGGCGGCAAGGCCGTCATCCTGGAACTGTCCGTTCCGGACAACAAGCGGGTGCGGGCCGTGTATGACCTCTATTTCCTGCATGTGCTGCCCTGGATTGGCGGCATCGTCTCCGGCGACAAGGCCGCCTACCGGTACCTTCCCGCCTCGGTCCACAACTTTCCTTCACCCCAAGCCTTCTGCGGGATGATGGAGGATGTCGGCTTCCGCAACGTCCGCTGCCGCACCTTCACCTTCGGCCTCTGCCGGATGTTCACGGGCGAGAAGCGCCGCACATAGCCTTGCAGAGCGCGGTACCCAGTCACTCAGCGCACCCAAAGGGACTCTCGACGCTCCGTGAATTTCGGGTTGAACCATAACCTGAAAAGATTGTCCAATTACCAGGCGTGGCTCCCGATATGGGACAGGATCAGGGAACGGATGGACTTCTCAAGGCCGGTTCCGGCAGCGATGGCCTCGAATGCCCCCACGGCCTCGGAGATTTCTTCCAGGATGGCGGCCGCATTCCGGATATCCTCCTGCTCGGCAAAGCGGAGGAGGTCGCTGCGCGAAACGAGCCTGTCCTTGCCGGCAAGGCTCATGACATGCCGGTCTCCGATGAACTTGTTCATCAGGTTCACGGTAAAGGTGACGTCGTAGGCGGGTGCCAGACGCCAGATGCCGTCCGGAGAAAGGATGAACGAGAAATTTTTGTCGTGGTCGTCGCAGACCCCGGTGAGATAGTTGAACACGGCGCGCCGGAAGACTTGTTCCATGTCCGGATAGGGAAGCCGCATCTTCCGGCAAACCCGCATAATCTGCTCATAGGAAGCCGTTTCTCCGGCGAGTGCCTGAAGCGTTGCCGTGTGCAGTTTCTCCCCCTTTTTCCGATCGAACCGCTCCGTCAGGAAATGATTCTGTCCGTCGATGGAGATCAACCGGCAACGCTCCATGCGGATTCCGCTTTTCAGGGCCATCTCGTGATAGACCAGTTCTACCTCGGCGGTCGGCCAAATGTCCGAATCCCTGAATTTCAGGATGTATTGGGTAAACTCTTCCGGCAGCAGGAACTGACCGGACTTCACTTCCCCCGTATGCCAATTGATGGCGACGATGGCCTTGGGATGGACACCTCCGGCGCTCATTCCGACGGCCATCAAGTCTCCTATGCCCGGATGGGCGGCAAGGTCGACGGAGAAGCCTTCCCGGGCTTGTTGTATTTGTCGGGACAACGCACAGAGTTCTTCCAGCATCAGGGCACTTTCGGGAGAGAGGCCGTCGTACAGCTCCGGAACAAACTCCAAGGCACCCATGCCGCGTTTTCCGATAAAAGCCAGCTTGTCCACGGGCGTGATGTCGGCATGGCGAAGTTTCCGGCTGTCAACCCAAGTCGAAAAAACAGTATTCCCCCAGTCATCAGGAAGGGCCCCCGAAAGGAAGCGGGCAGTCCCTCGTACTCCGTAGCCCGGCACCGGTCGGACAATCCTTTCTGAACCAGATAAATGGAATGGTTATAGGGGCCGATGGGATCCAGATCCCACCCATAGCGCACATAGTCCGGATGGAAGGATATGACGGCGCCCTGCCTTCCGAACGAAGGCCGATATCCTCCCTGCCATTCCAGCTTGGCGATTTCACGTCCCCAAAGCCGGACGCTTACGACATTGTCTTTCATCTCCTGCCCTTATTTTGCGTAGAGGCTTCGGGGTAAATCCGGAATCACTCCGGCGATGTCCTCCAGGCGCTGAATGGCCCTGAGGAGGGCGATCAGATTGTCCAGGCGGATGGCATTGCCCTGGCCTTTTTCAAAACGGACCACCGTCATCACGGAAACACCGCTTTGGAGCGCCACCTGTTTCTGCGACAGCCCTAACGCACGCCGGTATTCCCGGAACCGTTCGCCAAGCTGTGCGGCCAACTCCCCGTTGGAATATGCGTAAAGATCTTGATCCCAGTCTTTGTTTTCCATAGGACAAATATAACATCTTTGATGATTATTACAAAGAAAGCAGCAAAAAATCATCAAAATTGGTGATTTTACCATCGGCATGTTCTGGATGTATCGGGTGAGAGATAGTTTGCCCGTCCGGGGTTTTTTCGTTACCTTTGCGTCCATTGAACCAAAACCTGAACAGAATGTCCAATTATTTCCATGACATGATTCCCCGGGAGGAGTTCGAGCGGATTCCGTATCTTCCTACCGTGGGCGAGTTCGTGGGGTGGATGGAAAAGGAATATGCCGACATGCCGGCCCTCTCCGACCTCGCCCACACCATTACGTACAAGGAATTAGGGGAGCGCGTCGCCCGCCGCCGCGCTTTCATCGAGGCCCTCGGCCTGCCGAAGGGTGCCCATATCGCCATCTTCGACCGCAACAGCCAGGACGCCATCGAGCTGTTCCTCGCGGTTACCAGCGCCGGTTACGTGGCGATGAATTTCCCGCCCTCCCTGCCGGAGATGGCCCTCATCGGCTCCTGCATGAAGTTCGACATCGCGGCCCTCTTCGTCCGCGAGGAGTTCATGCCCCTAACGGCGAAACTTCAGGGCGTGAAGGTCCTTCCGGCCGCCAGCATCGCGGAGGAAACGGCTCCCGTCACCATCGTGGACAAGGACCAGCCGGCCGCCATCTTCTTCACCGGCGGCACCACCGGCGCCCCCAAGGGCGCCGTCCTGAGCCACCGCGCCCTCATGCGCGGCTGCTACAACGCCATTTTCAAACCCGGCAAGGTCATCGGCGTGCACCGCTATATCGCCCTGCTTCCGCTCAGCCACGTGTTCGGCCTGATCGCCGGCACCATGGGCTGCTTCTACACCGGCAACCTCCTGTTCACCTGCGAGGACATGAAGGCCACCATCGGCAAGCTGCCGGTCATCAAGCCCACCCTCCTTGTCATCGTTCCGGGCATCTGCGACATCCTCGCCGGCCTGTGCAAGATGTACGGCCCGCAGTTCCTCGGCGGCAGCCTGAGGATGATCATCTCCGGCGCCGCGAACGTGCCTCCGCGCCTGGTGGACATCTTTACCAAGCTGGGCGTCGAGTTCTGCTTCGGCTACGGCCTCACCGAGACGGCGAACCTCACTTCGGCCAATGCCGACGCGGTCACCCATCCCACCTCCATCGGCAAGGTCTATCCCGGCCAGGAAGTCCGGATCGTGGACGGCGAACTCCAGGTCAAGGGTGACAACGTGTTCTCCGGCTACTACAAGGATCCCGAAAAGACGGCCGAAGCCTTCACCGAGGACGGCTGGTTCCGCACCGGCGACCTCATGCGCATCGACGAGGACGGTTTCCTGTACATCACCGGCCGCATCAAGAACCTCATCATCCTGTCCAACGGCGAGAACGTGAGCCCGGAGAGCCTGGAAGAGCCCTTCTATGCCGATCCGTGCGTCCGTGACGCCATGGTGAAGGAGGACGACCTGAACGGCGCCGCGGTCATTGCCGTGGAGATCCTCCCGTTCATGCCCGCCTTCGAGGGCAAGCCCTGGGAAGAGGTGACCGCGTACATGGACAACCTCGTGAAGAAGATCAACGATACGCTGCCTTCCACGCACCGGATCCTGAAGGTGACCGTGCGCACGGAGGATTTCAAGCGCACCGGCAGCATGAAAGTCGCGCGCGTATGACCAAGGAACAAGTGTTTGACGGCCTGAAGGAAGTCCTCACCGTCCTGCGTCCCCATACGGACCTCGCCGACGTGAATTTCGATACCGAGCTCGTCCGCGGGCTCGGCATCGACTCCCTCACGATGATGCTCCTCTCCCTCGCGGTGGAGGAGAAGTTCCAGATGCGTTTTCCCGATGGCGAGCCGATGCCCGTCACCGTCGGAGACGTGTGTGACAATGTGCTGAAAGCGCTCGCTTAAGCCTCCAGATCCATCACATAACTGCGGCGCCGCTGGAACGGCTTCGGGTCGTACTCCCCGAACAGGGACTGGACCTTGTAGTTTTCCTCGAGCTGCGGATTCAGAAGCATCCGTTTGATTCCCAAGCGGATGCAATTTTCATGGATGTACTTGAACATGAGGACGTTCGCGCCCTTGCCCTGGTACTCCGGCAGGACGCCGATGAGGAGCGCCTCGATCGTGTCGTTCTTGCGCAGGGAGCGGAGGATGGGGATGAAGCCGAAGGGGAAGAGGCGTCCCTTCGCCTTCCGGACGGCCCGGGAGATGGACGGCATCGTGACGGTGAAGCCCACGAGCTTGTCCTCCTCGTTCACGCAGAAGGCGACGAGGTCCTTGTTCATGATGGGAACGTATTGCTTCACGTAGCCGTCGATCTGCTCCTCGGTGAGCTTGGAATACTCGTACAGCGGGGCGAAGGCGTCGTTGAGGACATGGAACATTTCGCGGCCCCGCTTCGCCATCTCGCGGATGTTTTTCCCGCGCCAGATGTGAAGGCCGTAGCGCTTTTCCACGAGGTCCGCGTACTGGAACATGGGCGGCAGGGTGTCGGGCAGGTCGATGTACCGCTGGGTCCAGTCCACATCCTTGCGGAAGCCCATACGCTCGAGGTACTCGCCGTAATAGGGGAAGTTGTAGATGACCGTGAAGGGGGAGTCGTGCTCGAAGCCCTCCACCAGGAGGCCTTCCCGGTCCATGTCGGTGAATCCGAGGGGACCTTTCACCTTCTGCGCGCCCTTGGGGCGGCCCCAGGCGATGACCGCATCGACAAGGGCCTTCGCGACGTCGAAGTCCTCGATGAAGTCGATCCAGCCGAACCGGACGGTCTTCTCGCCCCACTTGTCGTTGGCCTTGTGGTTGATGATGGCGGCGACGCGGCCCACCACCTTCCCGTCCCGGCGGGCCAGGAACAGTTCGCGTTCGCAGAAGGAGAGCGAGGGATTCTCGTCGGAAAGGGACTTGAATTCGTCGTCTTCGAAGGAGGGGACCCACTGGGGGCAGTCCTTGTACAGGTCCAGGGGGAACCGGATGAATGCTTTCAGCATGCGACGTCCTTCGACGGGGACGATTTCGACAGGATTCATAGGCTTTCGTACGTTGGGTTAAGACAACAAATATAACGAGAAATATTCTTATCTTTGCAAAATATAGCGAAAAAGACGCCCATGGACAAGAAGAAATTCAACCTGTGGAACCGGATCGTCGCCGTCGCCGTCTTCGTCGTCGCGGCCGTGACGTATCTTTCCACCATAGAGCCCACCGCTTCCTTCTGGGACTGCGGGGAATTCATCGCATCTTCCTACAAGCTGGAGGTGGGACACCCGCCGGGAAACCCCGTTTTCCAGTTGTTTGCCCGCCTCTTCACCATCCCCGTCCCGCCGGAGAAGGCGGCTGTGACGGTGAATGCGATGAACGGTCTCCTGTCGGCCCTGACCATCTTCTTCCTGTACCTGACGGTCGTGTTCTTCGCCCGCCGGCTCGTGAAGCCGGGCAAGGACGGATACAGTGTCGCGCAGGCGGTCGCCATCTTCGGCGCCGGCGCCGTGGGAGCGCTGGCCTATACCTTCTCGGACACTTTCTGGTTCTCCGCGGTGGAGGGCGAGGTGTATGCGATGTCGTCCCTCATGACCGCTCTCGTGTTCTGGGCGATGTGCAAGTGGTACGAGGAGGCCGACGAACCCCATGCGAACCGGTGGATCGTCCTGATTGCCTTCCTGATGGGCCTCAGTATCGGCATCCACCTTCTGAACCTCCTCACCATTCCGGCCTTCGTGTTCATGTACTACTACCGGAAGAACGAAGGGAAGCAGCTGTCTTTCAAGCACCTGCTGGGCATTTTCATGATCGGTGTGGTCATCGAGTTCCTGCTCGTGTTCCTGTTCATCCCGTACCTGCCGAAGCTGGCCGCCTTCTTCGACCGCATCTTCGTGAACTCCTTCGGGCTGCCGTACAACAGCGGTTCGCTCTTCTTCATGGTGGCCCTCCTGGCCCTTTGCTTCTGGTCGCTGTTCTACACCCTGAAAAAGGACAAGGTGTTCTGGAACACCGTCATGCTGTGCGTGACGACCCTTGTGATCGGCTTCTCGCTCTTCTCCATCGTCATCATCCGCTCCGCGGTCAAGACCCCGACGAACGAGTACCAGCCGGACAACGCCTATACGCTCGTGCGCTATCTGTCCCGGGAACAGTACGGCTCCACGCCGCTCCTGTACGGGCAGTATTTCGACGCTCCCTATGACCTGAAGACCGGCAAGTACTGGGCGCCCCTGAACGGGAAGTATGTCCATGTGGACGGCCCGGCCGATGCGGACTACCTCCCCGAGGGCAAGATGCTCTTCCCGCGGATGTGGTCCAGCGCCAGCCCCTCCCATGTGGAATTCTACGAATCCTACATGAACGGAAAGGGCATCCGTGTGAAGGGGGCGACGCACCGGAAGCCTACCTTCGGGGCGAACCTCCGCTTCTTCTTCGACTACCAGCTCAACTGGATGTACTGGCGGTATTTCATGTGGAACTTCGTCGGCCGCCAGAACGACATCCACAGCCCGTCCCCGGGCGAACTGTTCTACGGCAACTGGGAGAGCGGCATCGGCTTCATCGACCGGATCCGCCTGGGCGACCAGAGCGACGCACCGGCCCCCCTCGCCGACAACAAGGGCAAGAACCATTACTTCTTCCTTCCGCTGCTGCTGGGCCTGCTGGGCCTCGTGTTCCAGTTCGACCGGGACAAGCGCGGCTCCTGGGTCGTGTTCCTGATGTTCTTCATGACGGGCATCGCCATCGTCCTGTACCTCAACCAGCCGCCGTACCAGGTGCGCGAGCGGGACTATGCCTATGCGGGCTCGTTCTACATGTTCGCGATCTGGATCGGCCTGGGCGTCGCGGCCCTGTATGAATGGCTCAACGACGCCGCCAAGGGCAAGGCCTCCAAGGCCGTCGCCGTGGGTGCGTCCGTCCTCTGCCTGGGCGTCCCGGCCCTCATGGCGGAGGAGAACTGGGACGACCACGACCGCTCCAACCGCTTCACTTCCACGGAGATGGCGGAGAACTACCTGAATTCCGTGGGCCCGAACGGCCTCCTGGTGACGCACGGAGACAACGATACCTTCCCGCTCTGGTATGCGCAGGAGATCGAGGGCTTCCGCACGGACGTCCGCGTGGTGAACACCTCGCTGCTGGGCACCGACTGGTACATCGACCAGATGAAGTGGGCCTGCAACGAGTCCAAGCCGCTCCCGCTCACCATCCCGCAGTCGCAGTACCTCTACGGCACGAACGAATACGTGTTCATCGCCTATGACGACGGTGCACCGTGCCTCCTGCGCGACGTGATGGATGTCTTCAAGAGCCAGGAACCGGACACGAAGGTCCCGCTGAGCTCCGGCCGCAAGGTGGACTTCATCATGGCCCGGAAGCTCGTGATCCCGGTGAACAAGGAGAACTGCCTCAAGTACGGCATCGTCCCCGAGTCCATGGCCGACGAGATCCCCGAGACCATCACCCTCACGATGTCCGAGGACAAGAACTACCTTTCCAAGCCGGAACTCTTCATGCTGGACCTGCTGGACGGGTATGAGTGGGACCGCCCGCTGAACCTGCTGAACATGGGCGGCGACCTGAACATCGGCATCAAGGACTACCTGATGTTCGACGGCTTCTCCTACCGCTTCACGCCCATCCGGAACAAGCCCGCCACCACGGACCCGGGCCGGCTGGATGCGCTGGAGATGTACCGGAAGATGACGGACGGCACCTTCAAGTGGGACGCCCTGCGTCGGACGGACTACTTCGTGGACTACCAGAACCTGTACACCTTCATGGGCGTGCTCTCCCAGCGGCAACTGTTCCTGAACGTCGCGAATGCGCTCATCGACATCGAGGAGGACGACAAGGCCCTGGAGATCCTGGACCTGTGCCAGCGGAACTTCCCGGCGGAGAACTATCCGCTGGAGAGCATCTCCCTCGGCTTCTCCGGCAATGACTACATGGTCATCCAGATGGTGGAGGACTACTATTTCCTGCGGCAGCCCGAAAAGGCCCGTGAACTGGGCCTGAAACTGGCGGACGGCCTCCTGGCCACCGCCCGCTTCTACCTGGAATTCTACGAGTATTCCGCTTCCAGCTTCGAAACCACCCACCGCTGCCTGCTGTACCTTTCCGACGTATTCAAGCAGTACGGCGACAAGGACCTTTCCGACCAGGTGATCGATTCGCTGGAACTGCTGGTCCGCGTGGCTACGGGCCGTCTCGAGCCGGAAAGGGACGAGTCGGCGGCCGTTCCGGATACGTCGGCCGTACCTGCGGAATAAGTGCTATAGGACAAAAAATCGGGCGGAAGCATTGCTTTCCGCCCGATTTTCTTATATGCCGGTGCTTACTCCTGGATGGCCGCGATGCCCGGGAGAACCTTTCCTTCGATGGCTTCGAGCATGGCGCCGCCGCCGGTGGAGACGTAGGAGACCTTGTCGGCATAACCCATCTGGGTCACGGCCGCGACGGAGTCACCGCCGCCCACGAGGGTGTAGGCGCCGTTCGCGGTGGCCTCGGCGAGGTCCTCGGCGATCTGCAGGGTGCCCTTCGCGAAGTTCGGGAGCTCGAACACGCCCACGGGACCGTTCCACAGGATGGTCTTGGAAGCGAGGATGACCTTCTTCCAGGCCTCGAGGGTGACGGGGGCGGCGTCCATGCCCTCCCATCCGTCGGCGATGTTGTTGGTGTCGAAGATCTGGCGCGGGGTGTCGTTGTCGAACGCCTGGCCGGCCACGGTCTGGATGGACAGGTACACGTTCACGCCCTTCTCCTGGGCGGTCTTCAGGATCTCGAGGGCGTCGGGGATGAGCTCGTCCTCATGCAGGGACAGGCCGATCTTGCCGCCCTTGGCCTTGATGAAGGTGTAACCCATGCCGCCACCGATGATGAGGTTGTCCACCTTGCCCACGAGGTTCTTCAGGACCGCGAGCTTGGAGGAGACCTTGGAGCCGCCGATGATGGCGGTCAGCGGGCGCTGGGCGTTCTTGAGGACATTGTCGATGGCCTTGATCTCGCCTTCCATCAGGTAGCCGAACATCTTGTCGTTCGGGAAGTACTCGGCGATGAGGGCGGTGGAGCCGTGGGCGCGGTGGGCCGTGCCGAAGGCGTCGTTGATGTAGCAGTCGGCATAGGAGGCGAGCTTCTTCACGAACGCCTTCTGGGACTCCTTGACGGCCTTCTTGGCAGCCTTCTTCTCCTCCTCGGTGGCATCCTCGGCGAGGCCGCGCGGCTTGCCTTCCTCCTCGGCGTAGAAGCGGAGGTTCTCCAGCAGGAGGGCCTCACCCGGCTTCAGGGCCGCGGCCTGCGCATCGGCCTTCTGGCAGTCCTCGGCGAACTGCACGGGAACGCCCAGGCACTCGGAAACGTGGTCCACGATGTGCTTGAGGGAGAACTTGGGGTCCACCTTCTTGGGACGTCCGAGGTGGGACATGATGATCAGGGAACCGCCCTTCTCCAGGACCTTCTTGAGGGTGGGCATGGCCCGGCGGATGCGGGTGTCGTCCGTGATGTGGAAGTTCTCGTCCAGGGGGACGTTGAAATCGACTCTCACGATGGCTTTCTTGCCGGTGAAGTCGTAGCTGTCGATAAACTGTTGCATATCCGTTGTTTTGTTATAAGTTTCTTCGAGTCTGCAAATTTAGCTATCTTTGCATAAAAATCAAAGGCCATGACCATCGAATACCCGGCACCCTACTGGAAGGACTACGAACTCATCGACTCGGGACGCGGCGAGAAGCTGGAGCGCTTCGGCAAGTATGTGCTCCGCCGTCCGGAGCCCAAGGCCCTGTGGGCCCCGTCCCTTCCCGACAGCGAGTGGAAGCGTCTCAGCCATGTGGTGTTCCGCCCGGGCGCGGGGTTCGGCAAGGCCGGCAAGGAGGACAGCGGAACCTGGGAGAAAGTCCGCAAGATGGACGACCAGTGGGGCATCGTCTACAACGGCGAGCCGGATGCGGAGACGCATGCGGCGTCGGACCTGCATATCGCCCTGCGGCTGGGCCTGACATCCTTCAAGCATGTGGGCGTCTTCCCCGAGCAGGCGGCGAACTGGGAGTACATCTTCCGGGAGACCGCCCGGCTGGGCCGCATCGCCAAGGCGAACGGCCTTCCCGCCCCCAAGGTCCTGAACCTGTTCGCCTACACGGGCGCCGCCTCGCTGGCCGCCAAGGCCGCCGGGGCCGATGTCACGCATCTCGACTCCGTCCGGCAGGTGGTCACCTGGGCCCGGGAGAACATGGAGCGCAGCGGCCTGGACGGCGTGCGCTGGGTGGTGGAGGACGCGCTGAAATTCGCCAGGCGCGAGGCCAAGCGCGGAAACACCTACCAGGGCATCATCCTGGACCCGCCTGCCTACGGGCACGGCCCGGACGGCGAGAAATGGAAACTGGACGAACTCCTGTTCGACCTCCTGAAGAACGTCGCCCAGATTCTCTCCCCGCGCGACTCCTTCATGGTCCTCAACCTCTACAGCAACGGCTACTCCGCCATGCTGGGCGAAACCACCGTCCGCGAGGCCTTCGGCCTTCGGCCTGAGGCCGGTTTCGCCGCCGCCCCCGGCCATGACGGGAACTACCTCGCGCTGGAGAGCGGGGAGCTCGCCCTCCGGGATTCCTTCGGGAAAGTGCTCCCGCTGAGCATTTTTGTGCGGCTGAAACGATAAAATATGTATCTTTGCACCATGTTCAATACGCTTGTCGTCCATTGGCACGTCGATCCTGCCATCCTGCATATCGGAAGCTTCGAGCTCCGCTGGTATTCGCTCCTGTTCGTGAGCGGCTTCATCCTGGGCTGGTTCATCTTCTCGTGGTTCTTCGACCGGGAGAAGGTGGACAAGAAACTGCTGGACCCGCTGCTGTACACCCTCCTCATCTGCACGATCGTGGGCGCCCGGCTCGGGCACTGCCTGTTCTACCAGCCGGACTATTACCTGGGCAGCTGGAAGGGTTTCCTGGAGATCTTCATGCCCTGGAAGGGCGGCCTGGCGAGCCATGGCGGCACCATCGCCCTCATCCTGGGAATGTGGTGGTTCGCCAGCCATTACGGGAAGAAGCACGATTTCGATTTCGTGTGGCTGCTGGACCATCTGGCCATCGCGGTGGCTTTCGCCGGGGCCTTCATCCGCTTCGGCAACCTGTTCAACTCGGAGATCTACGGCGACGTGACGGACCTTCCCTGGGGCTTCATCTTCGAGCTCCGCGGCGAGACCGAGCCCAAGCACCCTACGCAGCTCTATGAGGGTTTCACTTACCTCCTGCTCGGATTCGCCCTCATCGGCCTGTACTGGAAGAAACTGGACAAGATGTACCGCGGCCTGTTCGTGGGCATCTTCCTCACGGTGTGCTTCGGCTCCCGTTTCCTCATCGAATTCATCAAGGAACCGCAGGTGGCGTTCGAGGAGTCGATGACCCTCAACATGGGCCAGCTCCTGTCCATCCCGTTCATCCTGCTGGGCGTGGGTTTCATCGTGTATGCCTGCGTGAAGAAGATCCCGGCGCGGGCGGTTCATCCGGAGCCGGTGAAGGCGAAGAAGGAGGCTACCCATTACGCGAAACCGCTTTCGTAGAAGAAAATCGGCCTTTCGTCTAAAAAAAATCCTGCTATTAGGATTTTTGTGGCTATCTTTGTACACTTTATACAAGAAGGTACAAAGTTAGTTAGTATATGTATATCAGGAAAATCGCCGTCCTTGCCGCTGGCATCCTCCTGGCCTTTCCGGCCGTTGCGCAGTACAAGGACGAGGCACCGCGGGAGGGGAAGGTGGTCCTGACCCTCGACGACGCCCTCAGGATCGCCCTCAGCGAGAATACGTCCGTGAAGGTCGCGGACATGGAAATCCAGCGGCAGCAGTACGCCCGGAAAGGCTCCTATTCCGCCCTGCTTCCGCAGGTCAGCGCCTCCGGCATGTACAGTTACGCCCTCAAGAAGCAGAAGGTCTATTTCGGGTCGGACAAGACCGATGACGAAGGAGGCTCCTCCTCCGGCGGCGGCATGGCCGGGATGATGGCCGGCCTCATGGAGCCCATCATGTACTACATCATGGACCTGTATGAGGCGACCGGCACCCCCTTCGTCCCGTATGTCCCCACGCCCAGCGAGGACAGCGGCTCTTCCTCCGAGCCCATCGAGATGGGCCGTTCCCATTCCGTCAACTTCGGCGTCAACGCGCAGATGCCCTTGGTGAACTTCCAGCTCTGGGAGAGCCTCCGGCTCACCGGCGACCAGGTGGAACTGGCCGTGGAGCAGGCCCGCGAATCCCGTCTCGGGACCGTCGCCTCCGTGAAGCAGGCCTATTTCGCCATCCTGTTCGCCCGGGAGGCGTACAACGTCTATAACTCGGTCTATGAGAACGCGGTGGAGAACTACCGTCTCACCGAGATGCGCTACAACGCGCAGAAGGCTTCCGAACTGGACCTCACCCGGGCAAAGTCCAACGTCGCGGCCGCCATTCCCAACCTGTATAACGCGGAGAACTCCGTGGAACTGGCCCTGTGGCAGCTCAAGGCCGTGATGGGCATCGACCTGGAGCGGGACATCGACGTCGCCGGCGCCCTCGAGGACTATGCCGCGGAGATGTTCCGGGACATCCATGAGGCGGAGGACGCCTCCCTGGACGGCAACACGCAGCTCCGGCAGCTCGCCAGGCAGGCGGAGATGCTCTCCAAGCAGATCCGCATGCAGCAGTATGCCTACCTGCCCACCCTGGCCCTGTCCTTCTCCTACTCCTTCCTGACGCAGAGCGACATCTTCAACCTGAGCCAGTGGAAGTGGTTCCCGTCCTCCACCCTGGGCCTGAGCCTGTCCATCCCGATCTTCTCCGGCGGACAGCGTTACCACGCAATCAAGCAGACCCGTGTCCAGGCCGACGAACTGGAGCTCCAGCGCATCAATGCCGAGCGGCAGCTCCGTATCGGCATCCGTCAGAGCCTGAACACCATGGAGACGGCAATGCGGACGCACGACGCCTCCAAGGAAGCCCTCGTCTCCGCGGAGAAGGCCTACGACATCGCCGTCAAGTCCTACCAGCTCGGGAAGAGCACCCTGACGGACCTCAACAACACGGAACTGGTCCTTACCCAGTCCCGCCTTGCCGTCTCCCAGGCCGTGTACAACTTCGTCATCGCGAAGGCCGGCCTGGAACAGACCCTCGGTTATGATTTTAACGAAAAGTAAGATATGAACTGCAGATTCCTCATCCCTGTCCTCGCCGCCAGCCTCCTCACCGCCTGCGGCAACCGCGGCGGGCAGTCCGAAACCGCCGCTCCGGGAGCCGGCGCTCCCCAGGCCGACGTCATCCCCGCCGTGGAGGTGGTCACCGCCACCGCCCGCGACGTCGCCGACGAGAACACCTATTCCTCCACCGTGGAGGCCTATGCGACCAACAACATCATGCCCCAGACCGGCGCCCGTATCCGCAAGATCAACGTGGAGGTGGGCGACTATGTCGTGAAGGGCCAGATCCTTGCGGAGATGGACCGCCTCCAGCTGGAGCAGCTGGAACTCCAGATCCAGAACGACGAGGTGGAATACGCCCGCCTGAAGGGCCTCTACGAGCAGGGCGGCGTGTCCCAGTCCGACTTCGAGGCCGCCGAACTCGGCTACAAGGTGCGCAAGACCAATTACGACAACCTGCTGGAGAACACCATCCTCCGGAGCCCGATCAACGGTTTCGTGACCGCCCGCAACTTCGACGTGGGGGACATGTTCGCGATGAGCGCCCCCCTGTTCACCGTGCAGCAGGTCGTGCCGGTGAAGCTCCTCGTGGGCATCTCCGAGAGCGAGTACACCAAGGTCAAGAAGGGGGACACCGTGTCCATCACCGTGGACGCCCTTCCGGGCCGCTCCTTCTCCGGCAAGGTGAACCGCCTGTATCCGACCATCAACGCCACCACCCATACCTTCAGCGCCGAGGTCCTCGTGAACAACGCTGACCGGGCCCTCCGTCCGGGTATGTACGCCCGCGTGAGCGTGAACTTCGGTACGAGCCACCGCATCGTCCTGCCCGACCGCTGCATCGTCAAGCAGGAGGGAACCGGACAGCGCTTCGTGTATGTCCTGAAGTCCGACGACACCGTCAGCTACGTTCCCGTGACGCTCGGCAAGCACACCGGCTTCGAGTATGAGGTCATCGACGGCATCCAGGAAGGCGAGTTCATCGTCCAGAAGGGCCAGGCCGCGCTCAAGGACGGCGTGAAGGTGAAGGTTCTCGACTAACGGAGGGGCCCTATGAGCATCTACAGAACTTCCGTCGACCATCCGGTAACGACCGCCCTTGTCTTCGTGGCGTTCGCGATCCTGGGCATCTTCGCCCTGACGCGGCTCCCCGTGGACAACTTCCCGGACGTGGAGTCCAACGTCATCATGGTGATGTCCTCCTATCCGGGCGCCAGCGCCGAGGACGTGGAGAACAACCTCACGAAGGTCCTCGAGAACTCCTTGAACGGCGTGGCGAACCTCAAGGACATCACGTCCAACTCCCGGGAGAACATCTCGGTCCTCACGCTCGAGTTCAACTACGGCACCGACATCGAGGTCGCGACGAACGACGTCCGCGACAAGCTGAGCATGGTGAGCCAGACGCTCCCGGACGGGGCCTCCTCCCCGACCATCTTCAAGTTCAGCGTGGACGACATGCCCATCATGATCATGTCCGCCACCGCCGACCAGAGCGTCTCCGCCCTGGACAAGATCCTGGACGACCGTGTGGCCACCCCGCTCGCCCGCGTCACCGGCGTGGGCACGGTGTCCGTCAACGGCGCCCCCAAGCGGGAGATCCAGGTCTATTGCGACCCGACCAAGCTGGAGGCCTACGGGCTCACCCTCGCCTCCATCTCGCAGGTGATCGCGGCGGAGAACCGCAACGTCCCTTCCGGCAACATCGACATCGGCTCCGACACCTATACCCTCCGCATCACGAAGGAGTTCAAGGACCCCTCGGAGATCATGGACATCGTCCTGGGGTCGTTCAATGGCGGCACCGTCTATCTGCGGGACGTCGCCCGCGTGCAGGACGGCCTGGAGGAGCGCTCCATGGAATCCTATACGAACGGCGTCCGCGGCGCGCAGATCATCATCCAGAAGCAGTCCGGTTACAACACCGTGAACGTGATCCGGGGCGTCAAGAAGGAGATGAAGAAGCTGGAACGGAACCTCCCTTCCGACATCAAGGTCACGACGGTGGTCGATTCCTCCGACAACATCCTCCGCACCATCAACTCCCTGAAGGAGACCATCCTCATCACCTTCCTCGTGGTGATGCTCGTGGTGTACGTGTTCCTGGGACGGTGGAGGGGTACCCTCATCGTCATCCTGTCCATCCCGATCGCCCTCCTGGCTTCGCTGATCTACCTGTTCGCGACCGGCAACACGCTGAACATCATCTCCATGTCCGCGCTCTCGATCGCCATAGGCATGGTCGTGGACGACGCCATCGGCGTCCTGGAGAACGTGACCACGCACCTGGAACGGGGCGAGAAGCCCAAGGAGGCCGCCGTCCACGGCACCGCCGAGGTGGGCATCTCCGTCATCGCCTCCACCCTCACGATGCTGTGTGTGTTCCTCCCGCTCACGATGATCTCCGGCATGGCCGGCATCATGTTCAAGCAGCTGGGCTGGATCGTGTCCATCATCATGATCGTGTCCACGACCGCCGCCCTCACCCTCGTCCCGATGCTGTGCTCGCAGCTCCTGAAGAACGAGAACACGAGCGGCCGGCTGTACCACTTCATCTTCGACCCGGTGAACCGGGCCCTGGACGCCGTCTCCCACGGCTATTCCCGCATGATCGCCTGGTGCATGAACCACAAGCGGATCATCATGGTGGGCGCCGCCGTCGTCTTTGCGGCCGTCCTCGCCCTGTACGTGCCCCGGATGAAGACGGAATACTTCCCGACGCAGGACCAGGGCCGTATCCAGGTGTCCGTGGAGTTGCCCATCGGAACGGCGCAGGACGTCACCCGTGACCTCGCCGAGCGCCTGTACGAGAAGATCCGTGCCGACGTCCCCGAGATCAAGGTCATGAGCTACAACTTCGGCCA
Organism: Bacteroidales bacterium; assembly: GCA_017464245.1. GTDB lineage: Bacteria > Bacteroidota > Bacteroidia > Bacteroidales > UBA932 > Cryptobacteroides. The sequence goes on from JAFUDV010000055.1 coordinate 24,358, forward strand.
GGCCGATTCCGAGAACGCCTTCGCCTCCATGCGCAACAACGGCACCTATCTGATTTCAATGAACATCAACATCGGGTCGATGGAGGACCGCAAGCGTTCCACGTCCGAGATCGCGGACCTCATCCGCGCGGACCTGAAGCTCTTCCCCGAGATCAACAAGTCCACCGTCACGGAAGGCGGCATGGGCATGGGCGGCCGTTCCTCCGTCCAGCTGGAGATCTACGGCTACGACTTCGAGGAAACCGAGAACGCCGCCCGGAAGATGCGGGCCAAGATGCTGGAGGACCCGAACTTCGTGCAGGTGATCGTCAGCCGTGACCAGTACACCCCGGAATACGAGGTGGACTTCGACCGTGAGAAGCTGGCCCTCAACGGGCTCACCTCCACGACCGCTGCTGCCGCCGTGAGTGCGGCGATGAGCGGCACCGTGGCCTCCTATTACCGCGAGGACGGCGAGGAATACAACATCCGCGTCCGTTTCGCCCCCGAGTTCCGCGAGAGTGTGGCGGACATCGAGAACATCGTGGTGACCAACGCCCAGGGCCGGGGCATCCGCGTCCGCGACCTCGGGCAGGTGGTCGAGTCCCGCGTCCCGCCCACCATCACCCGCAAGAACCGTGACCGTTACATCACCGTCACCGGCATGATGGCCCGCGGCCATGCCCTGAGCGAGGGCGTGGAGTCCGTCACCGCCATGCTGGAGGCCGATCCGCTCCCCGCCGGCCTGTCATGGGACATCGGCGGCGACTATGAGGACCAGCAGTCCATGTTCTCGGACATGATCCTGCTGATGCTCCTCATGGTCATCCTCGTGTACATGGTGATGGCCTCCCAGTTCGAGTCCTTCCTGGGTCCGCTCGTGATCATGTTCTCCATCCCGTTCGCCTTCACCGGCGTCGCCCTCGGAAACATGCTGCACGGGATGGCCGTGGGCGTGATGTCCATGATCGGCATCATCATCCTCCTGGGCATCGTGGTGAAGAACGGTATCGTCCTCATCGACTATACGATCCTGTGCCAGGAACGCGGCATGAGCGTCCGGGAGTCCTCCGTGACCGCCGCCCGCAGCCGTCTCCGCCCGATCCTCATGACCACCCTCACCACCGTCCTGGGCATGCTGCCCATGGCATGGGGCACCGGCGAGGGCTCCGAAATGTGGAAGGGCCTGGGCATCACCGTGGCGTGGGGCCTTTCCATCTCCACCCTCATCACCCTCGTCATCATCCCGGTCCTGTACTGCGGCATCACCGAGCACCTCGAGCGCCGCAAGGCCCGGAAATCCTGACTGTCATTTCGAGCTTGTCGAGAAATCTATTGAAAATGAAAGCGATATTCATAGCCTACAACCAGGCCTACAACCAAGAGATCGTGGAACTGCTGGAAGACTGCGGCCAGCGCGGCTATACCGTGTGGGAGGAGATCGGCGGCCGGGGCAGCGAAACCGGGGAGCCCCACCTGGGCAACCATGCCTGGCCCACCCAGAACCACGCCCTGCTCTCCGTCGTGGAAGACGGACTGGCCGGGAAAGTGATGCAGCGTCTCCGCGAGACCGACCGGAACAACCCCAAGCTGGGCCTCCGTGCCTACGTCCTCCCCGTGGAGGATGCGTTGTGAAAATAAATTGTTATATTTGCAAGGATATATAAACTCCAACGATTATGGCAAAGATTGCGACCAATACCAATTTCGACGAACTTCTCCAGGACGGGAAGCTCGTGATTGTGGATTTCTGGGCCGTCTGGTGCGGTCCCTGCCGGATGCTTTCCCCGCTTCTGGACGAGGTGGAGGAGGAGATGGCGGACAAGGTCACCGTCGTCAAGGTCAATGTGGACGACGCCGACGAGATCGCGATGAAGTACCGCATCATGAACATCCCCACGCTGCTCTTCTTCAAGGGCGGCCAGCTGGTGGACAAGACCGTGGGCGCCATGCCCAAGAACGTCCTCGTGGACAAGATCAACGCAAACCTTTAAGCGAATCATATGAAAAAGATTTTGGCCATAGCGGCCCTTTTCGCCTCGATGGCGGTTGCCAGTGCCCAGCAGTTCGGCGTGATGGGCGGACTCACCCTTTCCTCGATGAACGGCTCCCAGAAAAACGAGGACAGCAAGACAATGACCCTGTACGGGGCCGGTGTCCTGTACAAGGCGGACCTCGGTGCCGGTTTCGCGGTCCAGCCTGCCCTGAGCTATCAGGTCAAAGGCGCCAGCATCAACCAGGGCAATGACATCGTCACCACTTCCAAGACGGGCTTTGCGGAGCTGTCCGTGGGCCTTCAGTGGGGTCCGGACCTCCTGGCTTTCCGCCCCTACCTGTTCGTCGAACCGTACGTCGGCTACGGCGTCACCGGATCCGAGAAGGTGGGCTGGTCCAGCCTCAGCGAGGATCTCCTGAAGAAGTATGCGACGGCCCTCAACGAGGCCAAGAACAAACTCGAATACGGCGTGGGCGCCGGTATCGGCCTGGAAATCGCCAGCCATATCCAGTTGTCCTGCCAGCTGTTCCGCAGCTTCGGCCCCCTCTACAACAGTGACAAGTTGGAGGTGGATGCGCTGAAGAACGTCAAGAGTTACTACGGAGGCCTCAAGAACTATCAGGGCGTCAAGCTCAACCTTGCCATCCTGTTCTAGGTGATGCCGGAACGCAAGGCGGTCGTCTTCTGCTCGGCAGCGGGCGGCCTCGACCCGAAGTATGACCTGGCAGCGCGTGAAGTAGTTCGCGCGCTGCACGCTTATGGATGGGGGCTCGTGTCCGGCGGCAGTTTCCGCGGGCTCATGGGCTCCCTCTCCGACGAGATGGAACGGCTCGGGGGAGCGCACAAGGGCGTGATCCCGCGCTTCATGAAAGGCCTGGAGTACCCCCGCCTCACGGAACTTGTCTGGACCGACACGATGTCCGAGCGGAAGGAGCGGATGCGGGAAGGAACCTCCGCCGCAATCATGCTTCCCGGCGGCATCGGGTCTCTGGACGAGTTCGTCGAGACGCATGTCCTGCGGAAACTGGGACGCTACGACGGCCTTCTCCTGGCCCTGAACCTGGACGGGTTCTACGAACCGCTGAAGGACCTGTTCCGCCACTATGAGGCGCAGGGCATGCTCGAGGCCCGCGACCGGGATCTCGTCGTTTTCGCCGACACCGTGGAAGAATTGGCCGAATACCTGAAATAACCGATGGATATCCTGGAAATCAAGGCCCGTCTTTCCGGGCCGATGGCGCAGGTGGACGCGCTGATGGAGTCGGTGCTCCACAGCGACATCCGTCTGCTGGATGCCACGAACCAGTCCCTGCTCCAGCAGGGCGGGAAGCAGCTCAGGCCCATCCTGACGCTCCTCGCCGCCGGAGCCTGCGGGGGTGTCAATGCGGACACCGTCCGTTTTGCCGCGGCGTCCGAGCTCATCCACAATTCCACGCTCCTGCACGACGACGTCGTGGACGGGGCGGCGACGCGGCGCGGCAGGCCCACGGTGATGTCCATCCTGAGCGGCCCGGCCTCGGTGCTCATCGGCGACTACTGGCTCGTGAAGGCCATCCGCTGCATCCTGGATGCGGACCGGTACAGCGAGCGGGTGGTCCGCCTGTTCGCCAAGACCCTCTCCGACCTGTCGGAAGGGGAGCTCCTGCAGATGCAGCGGTCCTCCAAGGCCGATACGACCCGGGAGGACTACTTCCGGATCATCTACTCCAAGACGGCCTCCCTGTTCGAGGCGTCCGTCCTGTCGGGCGCCGTCTCTGCCGGGGCTCCGGAGGAATGGACCGCCGCCCTCGCCGCCTATGCGCGGAACCTGGGCCTGGCGTTCCAGATCAAGGACGACATCTTCGACTATACCGGCGGAGGCGCGCTGGGAAAGCCTGTAGGCATCGACCTGCGGGAGCAGAAGGTGACGTTGCCGCTGCTGTGCGCCCTGGAATCCGTGCCGGAGGAGGAGCGGCTGGCCGTCCGGGCGATGGTGAGCCAGATTTCCGACATGCCGGACCTGGCGGTCCGGGTGCGGGACTTCGTCCTGGCCCACGACGGCATCGCGAAGGCAGCCGCCGAAATGGAAAAATACATTGGCGAAGCGGTTTTCTCCCTGGAGGAGCTGCCGCAATCCGAAGAAAAATCGTATCTTGCACAACTGGCCCGTTTTGTGGGCGAAAGGACCTATTGACCTTATGGCAGTGAACGGCAGCAACGCGACCCTTGCGGCGACTCTCCGGCAGATGGCCGGGAGCGGCCGGATCCCGCATGCGATGCTGTTCCACGAGAATGACGGCGGGGGCGCCTTCCCGCTCATCCTGGACTTCCTGGACGAGGTCTATGGGCACAGCCCGCGGGTGAAGAAGCTCATCCATCCCGACATCCACTTCGTCTTCCCGGTCGCCGGCTCCGACAAGCCGGTGTCCGTGCAGTTCATCGGCAAGTTCCGGGAACTCCTGCAGGAGAATCCGTACTTCTTTGAGAATGAGCTGTATGCCGCCATCGGCATTGAAGGGAAGCAGAGCAACATCTCGGTCCATGAGGCCCGTTCCATCCTGGAGAGGCTGTCCCTTTCCGCGGTGGAGGGCGGCTGGCGGACCGTCGTCCTGTACCTGCCCGAGAAGATGAACCAGCAGGCGGCGAACAGCCTTCTGAAAATGGTGGAGGAACCGCCGGAGAAGACCCTGTTCCTGATGGTCACCCATGCGCCGGAGAAGGTGCTCACGACGATCTCGTCCCGGTGCCTGTTCCTGCGCGTCCTGCCGTTGTCGCGGGAGGAGATGCGCTCGGTGCATCCGCAGCAGGGCAGGGAAGTGACCGTGCTCACGGACTTGTTCCACGACCTGATGGACGCCCTGGTCCGGAAGGACCTCCTGGGTGCGCTGGAGACGGGGGAGGCGGTGGCCGCCCTGGATTCCCGCGAGAAGCAGAAGGGCTTCTGCCGGGTGGCCGGTGAAGGGCTGCGGAACCTCTTCCTCCTGCAGCAGGGCCTGTCCCGGCTCGGGGACATCCCGGAGGACGAGCAGGCTTTCTACGCCGACCTGGCCGGCAAGTTGCGCAAGAATTTTTCCCGCCAGGGTCTTGCGGCCCTGGACCGGGCGCTCCTGCTGCTGGAGCGGAACGTAAACCAGAAAATCCTGTTCACCGAACTGGTGGACCGGCTCTATATGACTGTGCTATGATGGATACCAACGAAAACGTCAGATACGACTGCTTCCGCGGCTGTGTGATCAGCGGCAACGAGGAGACGGGGACGGAAGACATCCGCTACCGTCAGGGTTGCTGCAAGCTGGAGGTGTACAACTACCTCAAGGGCATCGCCCAGGAACAGTACGACAGCCTGTTCGAAGTCCGTTTCAAGAATACCCGCAAAGGAATCTATGTCAATGCTTCCGGCCAGAGCGTCAAGACCGGCGACCTGGTGGTCGTGGAGGCCCAGACGGGCCACGACCTGGGGATCGTCACGCTGGAGGGCCCGATCGTGGCCCGGCAGATGAAGTGCAAGGGCATCGACCCGGAGAAGACGGTGTTCCGGAAGATCTACCGGAAGGCGAAGCCCTACGACATCGAGCGCTGGCAGGACGCCATCGCCCGGGAGCAGGAGACGATGATCCGCTCCCGCGTGCTGGCCGCGAACCTGGGCCTGGAGATGAAGATCGGCGACGTGGAGTTCCAGGGGGACGGCACGAAGGCCATCTTCTACTATATCGCCGACGGGCGCGTGGACTTCCGCCAGCTCATCAAGGACTTTGCCGAGGAGTTCCATATCCGTGTGGAAATGAAGCAGATCGGGGCCCGGCAGGAAGCCGGCCTGATCGGCGGGCTGGGCATCTGCGGCCGGGAGCTGTGCTGCGCGAACTACATCACGGAGTTCAAGAGCATCAGCACTTCCGCCGCCCGGGTCCAGGACCTTTCCCTGAATCCCCAGAAGCTCGCCGGCCAGTGCGGCAAGCTCAAATGCTGCCTGAACTACGAGGTGGCGGCCTACATGGACGCCCATACGCGCATCCCCAAGGTCTCCGAGCCCCTGGAGTTCCAGGACGGCCTGGCCTACCTGGTGAAGACGGACATCCTCCGCGAGACGATGTGGTTCTCCTACGAGAAGGGCTCCCTGGCGAAGATGTACCCGCTCCCGGCCTCCGAGGTCCGCGAGATCATCATGATGAACCGCAACGGCCAGAAGCCGGAGACGCTCCTTCCGGATGTCGCTCCCTCCGCGCCGGAGTTCGTCACCGCCGTGGGCGACGACAGCATCTCCCGCTTCGATGAAGCGCGCAAGAAGAAGCGCCGGAACAACAAGGGCGGCAACCGGAACCGGAAGAATAATAAACCTAAGAAGGATGCGTAGACCGGGCAGGACCTCCACAAACCGTCGCGTCGCGACCCCTCCCATCAAAGATGGGCCCCTCGAAGGGTTGGCAAACGGGGCCCCCGAAAATCTGTCGATTTTTGGGGTGTCTCGGCCGAGGGTGGCCACAGGTTTGTGGAGGTCCTACCCGGTCTACGCAGCACTGATTCTGTTACTGGTGACGGGGTGTCGGGAACCGATGTCTGTGGAGCGGTTCGTGAAAGGGGAGGGACCGTATACGTTTTTCGTCGACCTGAGTGACAGTACGGCTACCTACGATTTTGACTTTTACACGCGGGTGGATGCGCCGCTGGATTCGCTGCGGCGGATGCAGGCGCTGCCTTTGACCGTAACCTGGACGTCGCCGTCGTTCCGTGTGTTCCGGGAGGAGGTGTACCTGCCTCTCGAAGGGCAGACGACCTTCTTCTCCCGGCAGGTGCGGGCCCCGTACCGGGCCGGTGTGCGGCCGTCGGTATGGGGACAGTGGACGCTGGCGGTCCGGGTGACGGATGCGCCGGAAGGGCTCCGGGGCATGGGGCTGATCGTAAGGCGGAACAAGGAGGAACAGGGATGGGACACGGAAAACTGAAGAAATTTGCGGAGAACGAAACCTTCCGCTGCCTGCTGCAGCCGGATGCGAACTCCGTCCTGGCGAAGCCGGAAGGATCGAAGGAACTGGTCCTGCGGGACCATGCCATCAAGGGTAACTGGAACCGCGACATGTTCGCGAAAGCGCAGCCCATCGTCCTGGAACTGGGCTGTGGGAAAGGCGATTACACGATAGCGTTGGCCAGGAGGCACCCGGAGATGAACTTCATCGGAGTGGACATCAAGGGCGCCCGTCTGTGGAAGGGCGCGAAGGAGGCCACCGAGGATTCCCTCGGGAACGTCGCCTTCCTCCGCACGCGCATCGAGTTCATCGACGCTTTCTTCGGCTCCGGCGAGGTCTCCGAGATCTGGCTCACCTTCTCTGACCCGCAGCTCCGCGGCAGCGAGAATGCCCGTCTGACCTCCCCGCTGTTCCTCCAGCGCTACATCCGTTTCCTCCGCCCCGGCGGCATCGTTCACCTGAAGACCGATTCCCGCTTCCTCTACGAATACACCCAGTCCGTCATCCGCGCCAACGGCTTGCAGGTCCTGGCGTCGGGCACGGACATTTACAGCGATGGTCTTCTGACAGGGTGTGCCCTGCCAGAAGAAGATGAATGGGATATCGAGGCGGTGTTCGAGGTCCAGACTTTCTACGAGCAGATGTTCTTGAAGATGGGGCTGCCCATCACGTACCTGGCATTCCGGCTGGACCGGGCAGGCCTGGAGGCGGGTGCTCCGTTCGCATACCCGACGGACTTCGATGCGGCCTACTGGCGCGAGGCCGAGGGACCGCGCCGGTCGTTCAGCCATCAGCCCGCGAGAGGACAGGCATGAGTGCGTGAAGCAAGGGCCCCAGGAGGGGGCAGTACACCTTGTATTTTAATCTATTGAAGATAAATCAGTTACGTTTTTGTTTGCGCAAACCCCATCGAAAAAGAGGAGAGGTTAGTACGGGCGCAAAAATAAAATGCTGAATATCAAGTATTTGAGAGGTGTCGCGGGCTGACCTCGCCACCGGGCTTAATAGTCCCCCCGGTCCATCTCACGGCGGACGTCGCGTTCCTTGATGGTGTTGCGCTTGTCGTACTCCTTCTTGCCCTTGGCGAGGGCGATGAGAAGCTTCGCATAGCCGTTGTCCGCGATGAAAAGCTTTACGGCGACGATGGTGAGGCCGGTCTTCTTGTCTTCCATCAGCAGATGGTTCAACTCCTTGCGGGTGAGGAGCAGCCGGCGGTCGCGGACGGGTTCGTGCTGGCCCCAGGAGCCCCAGTGATACTGGGCGATGTTCATGCCCCGGACAAAGAGCTGGTTGCCGGCGAAATAGCAATAGGCATCCTGGAGCGAGACCTTGCCCGCCCGGATGGACTTGATTTCCGTCCCCACCAGCTGGATACCGGCGGTATAGGTTTCCAGGAACTCGTAATCGAACGAGGCCCGGCGGTTCTTGACCTGTATGGTGCTCTTCGCTTTCGGCATAGGGTTGCAAAGGTAGTACTTTTTCTCTAATTTTGCGCTATGTCCCTGCCCAATAAGACCCACCTCCTCCCCGACCGCCCCGGCATCCCGCCCATGGCCGCGATGCCCGAGCCCGAATCCATCGACCCCGAAACCCTCGCCCGGGCCTATGCAGACGGGGACATCGACCTCGTCTGCGTCCTCGGCCCCACCGCCTCCGGCAAGACCCGCTACGCGGTGCAACTGGCGAAGGCGTTTGGCAACGCGGAGATTCTCTCCGCCGACTCCCGGCAGGTCTATACGGGTATGGACATCGGGACGGGGAAGGACCTCGGAGAGTACGGCGAGGTGCCGTACCACCTCATCGACATCGTTCCGGCCGGGTCCAAGTACAATATCTACCAGTACCAGGCGGCCTTTGCCGATGCCTGGGCCGATGTCCGCGCCCGCGGCTGCGTCCCCATCCTGTGCGGCGGCTCCGGCCTGTACATCGAGTCCGCCACCCGGGCCTACAAGTTTGACAAAGAGAACGGCGTCCCGGCGGAACGCCTGCCGCAGAACACTTTCTACATCGGCACGCTGATTTCGCGGGAGGAACGGGTGGAACGCATCGACCGCCGCCTGGACGAGCGGTTGCAGGAAGGGCTCGTGGAAGAGATCCGGGACCTGCTGGGAAGCGGCATCCCGGCCGAGGACCTCATCTGGTACGGACTTGAATACAAGTTCGTTACGCAGTACGTCTTGGGGCAGTTGTCCTACGATGAGATGCACATCCTCCTCGCCAACGCCATCCACCAGTTCGCCAAGCGCCAGATGACCTGGTTCCGCGGGATGGAACGCGACGGCGTCCGCATCCACTGGGTCCGGCCGTAAAAAAGTCAAATATTTCCTTGCGGATTCAAAAAAAAGTCGTACCTTTGCCGTCCCAAAAACAGAAGTGGAGAGATTTGGATTGCTTGCAACCACTCAAAAAAATGCTAAATTACATTTCATATCAGTGTTTTGTGTTTTTAGCTCCACGTCTGTAGGGGCTAATTTTTTTTGATATGAATTATCTGTTCACCTCCGAATCCGTTTCCGAAGGCCACCCGGACAAAGTGGCCGACCAGATCAGCGACGCCATCCTGGACGAGTTCCTCCGCCAGGACCCCGAATCCAAGGTCGCCTGCGAGAGCTTCTGCTCCACGGGCATGGTCGTGGTGATGGGCGAGGTTAAGTCCGAGGCCTACGTGGATATCCAGACCACCGTGCGCAACACCATCAACCGCATCGGCTACAACAAGGCTGAATACATGTTCGACGGCAACTCCTGCGGGGTGATGTCCGCCCTGCACGAGCAGAGCGCTGACATCAACCGCGGCGTGGAGCGCGCCGACGAGGAAGAGCAGGGTGCCGGCGACCAGGGCATGATGTTCGGCTATGCCTGCCGCGACACGGAGGATTACATGCCGCTCCCGCTGTACCTGAGCCACCTTGCCCTCCGGATCCTCGCCGACATCCGCCACAAGGAGCCGGAGCTGATGCCGTACCTCCGCCCGGACGCCAAGTCCCAGTTCACCATCGAATATGACGGGGAAACGCACCAGCCTGTAAAGGTCCATACCATCGTCATTTCCACCCAGCACGACGAGTTCGTCCCCGCGTGCCTGGGCAAGATGACCTATGCGGAGGCCGTGAAGCAGTACGGCCAGGCCAAGGTCGATTTCGAGATGCAGGCGAAGATCCGCTACGATGTGGAGACCATCCTCATCCCGCGCCTGAAGGCCGCCCTCCCGGAGGAGACCGCGCGTCTCATCCACAGCTTCATCCTGCACGTGAACCCGACGGGCAAGTTCGTCATCGGCGGTCCCCACGGCGACACCGGCCTCAC
>JAFUDV010000056.1 GCA_017464245.1 Bacteroidales bacterium
CATCAACCATGACAAGGAGAGCGAGCCCGACATCTACAACGCCATCCGCCGCGATGCCCTGCTGGAGAACGTCACCGTCGACGCCGAGGGCAAGATCGACTTCGCCGACAAGAGCGTCACCGAGAACACCCGCGTGTCCTATCCGATCTACCACATCGAGAAGATCGTCCGTCCGGACAGCCACGGCCCCGCCGCCAAGCAGGTGATCTTCCTCTCCGCCGACGCCTTCGGTGTCCTGCCGCCCGTCTCCATCCTCACCCCCGAGCAGACGAAGTACTACTTCCTCTCCGGCTTCACGGCCAAGCTCGCGGGCACCGAGCGTGGTATCACCGAGCCCACCCCGACCTTCTCCGCCTGCTTCGGCCAGGCTTTCCTGGAGCTCCATCCGACCAAGTACGCCGAGGAACTCGTGAAGAAGATGAAGAAGTCCGGTGCGAATGCTTACCTCGTGAACACCGGCTGGAACGGTACCGGCAAGCGTATCTCCATCCGTGACACCCGCGGCATCATCGACGCCATCCTGAACGGCAGCATCGACAAGGCCCCGACCAAGCACATCCCGTTCTTCGATTTCGAAGTCCCGACCGTCCTCGAAGGTGTCGATACCGGCATCCTCGATCCTCGCGACACCTATGCCGATCCTTCCGTGTGGGAGGAGAAGGCCAAGGATCTCGCCGGCCGCTTCATCAAGAACTTCCACAAGTACGAGTCCAACCGCGCCGGCAAGGCCCTCGTCAAGGCCGGTCCGAAGCTCTAGTCCTCGTCACTTCACAGACTTGGAAGGAGGTTGCTTTACGGAGCAACCTCCTTTTTTTGCAGGGAGAATGATTCCGATTTTTCGTATCTTTGTGTCCATGGAAACCCAGATGATGAAACGTTGGTGCCTTGTCCTCGCGGGACTGGCACTTGCCTTGAGCGCATTTGCACAGCAGAAAGCAGAACCTTACCTGACCGTCAAGGAGATTCCCGACGGAGTCGTATTCCTTCCGCCGCCCCCGGAAGACGGAACGCCGCAGTTCGCGTATGACGAGGCCCAGTACCGTTGGGGCAAGACCCGGCGGGAAGGGGAGCGCGGGCTCCGGGCCATCCGGGAGGCGACGACGGACGTGGATACCATGGCCGCGATGTTCAGCGGGGCGTTCGGGCTGAAACTATCCCGCGCCACCACTCCGAAGACCCTCCATCTGCTGGAGCGGAGCATCCGGACCTTCCGTCTCGGCGCCACCCGGCCCAAGGCGACATACATGCGCCTGCGTCCCTTCGTCTTTTATCGGGAAGGAACGCTGATTCCGGCCTACGAGGAGGAAGAGCGGCACACCGGTTCCTATCCTTCCGGCCATACCGTCCGGGGCTGGGGCATGGCCCTCGTGCTGGCGGAACTCAATCCCGCCCGTCAGGACACCTTGCTCAAGGCCGGCTACGAGTGGGGGCAGAGCCGCGTCATCGCCGGCTATCACTGGCAGAGCGACGTGGATGCCTCCAGGCTCCTTTCCTCGGCGACTTTCGCCCGCCTGCAATCCAGTGAGGACTATCGGAGGGACTTCGATGCGGCGCTGGAAGAGCTGCAGGCCGTTGCTGCGCAGCAGCGCCTGACATGGGTCCCCAAACCGGAGGAACACCATCTGGTTCCGGACCGGAAAGCCGTGAAAAACAGCCCGTACAAGAGCCACAAGAATTACGGGAAGCGGATCGCCGTCTTCGGCGGCTCCCTGTCCGTCAACAAGGAGTCCGATGCGGCCAAGCAGCAGTGGGCCGATCTCCTGGATGCCGAAGTGACGACCTATGGCGTCGGCGGGGCGGGCTTTTCCAACCTGCAGGGCTACACGCTCCAGAAGCAGGTGGAGATGGCCGGTGTGTACGATGTCTATGTCCTCTGGGCGTCCACCAATGACTACACCAACAGTCGGGAGTGCGGCTCCTGGATGGACTATACCGCCCTGGACGGTTATGACGAAAGCAAGCTTTCCACCCAGTGCGGAGGCATCAACTACTGCATCAAGACCCTGCTGGAAAAGAACCCGGAGGCGGAGATCTACTTCTTCACGTCCCTCCGTTTCTTCGGGGCTGACGCCGGCCATAATCCTTTTTCTACGGAGCCCAACAAGACCGGCAAGACCTTCGCCGATTACATCGAGGGCCAGAAAGCCTGCTGCGCCTACTACGGCATCCCGGTGCTGGATCAGTTCAATCTCCAGGGAATCAATGAATTCAATGTGGATAAGTTCTATGTGAAGGACAAGCTCCACATGAATGAGGACGGCTACCGGCGCATCGGTCCGGTCCAGGCCGCCTTCCTTGCGGACGGCCGCTGATTTTTTTATCGTTGTACGGTTGGACAGTGCCGTCGAATACATCCGCAACGGAAAGGAAGATACGCTCGCTACCGAGCCGTGACCGTCAGCCCGTCATGGGCGGGCTGGACGTCGGAGCGGATGCCGCGTTCGGCGCAGAGTCGCCGGAGTTCGTCGCAGAAAGCGTCGTGGGAAGGGAAAGCGTGACTCAGGTGCGTCAGCCAGGTATGCTTTGCACCGATGCGTCCGGCCAGTTCCAGGGCCTGGTCCAGCGAGAAATGCGAATGGTGGGGATGATAGCCCACCGTGTTCAGCGACACATGCTCCAGCCCTTCCAGTTTGGAAAGCTCGCTTTCCGGCAGGGAACTCATGTCCGTGATGTAGGCAATCTTCCCAAACCGGAATCCCAGCACGGGCATCTGGTCGTGGTAACCCCGGATGGGAATGACATTCAGGTACTTCACTCCGTCGGCCGTGCCGCTGTCCGGACCCGGCAGGGCCGGCAAGGCAGGCACGACGGCATTGTCCGACGGGACAAGCGATCCGTCCCTCTGGCGGTAGAAATAGCCGATGTCATGGACCCATTCCAAGTCGCCGGTGTTCTCCAGGGAGGTGATACGGAAAGGCTTGTCGTCGATGACATGGACATGCCATTCGGGGGCGCCGGGGTACTTGTGCTCGGCAAAGGCGTAAGCATAGTCGTTCCGCAGCGACTTGAGCACCTCCGGCTCGCAGTAGATCTCCACCGCCTTCCGGTCGATGTAGTTGAACGACCGCACGTCATCCAGGCCGCCCGTATGGTCTTTGTGCTTGTGTGTCAAGAGGATGGCATCCAGATGTCGGATGTCCCGCGCGAGCATCTGCATCCGGAAATCCGGCCCCGCGTCGATGAGTACCTGGAATCCCTCGTACTCCACGAACGCCGCCGCCCGGAACCGCTTGTCATGCGGGTCCGCCGACCGGCACACCGCGCACTGGCATCCGATGATCGGAATTCCCTGCGAGGTCCCCGTCCCCAAGAATGTGAGCTTTACTTCACTCATATCTCTAAATGACAATGTTTTCCAGAGTGTTCACGAGCGCCGGGTCGTAGGGCTTTTCGAGGCGGATGTAGTTGCCGGTATAGCCGGACATCCGGCCATCCTTGACGCTGGATTCCCAGAGGACGCGTTCGGGGAGGCCTTGGTTGGCGTCAACGAAGGCGGCGTGCAGTTCTTCGCACAGGGCTTCCAGCCGCGCGACACGTTCCGTCTTCACGCTGTCCTGGACCTGGTCGGGCATGACTGCGGCTCGGGTACCCGGGCGCTTGGAGTAGGGGAATACGTGCAGGAAGGCCGGTTTGATCCGGTCCTTCAGGAAGTGGTAGGTCTCCTGGAACAGTTCCTCCGTCTCGCCCGGAAGGCCCACGATGACGTCGATTCCGAAAAACACCTTCGGCTCTCCGGGATGCTCCATCGCCTGGCGGATGTAGTCGATGCGGGAGGCGAACAGCGCCGTGTCATACCGGCGGCCGACTTTCTTCAGCAGGGTGTCGCTGCCGGACTGGAGCGGGATGTGGAAATGCCGCTGGAACTTGGTGCCGGAGGCGATCCAGTCGATGATTTCTTCCGTGATGAGGTTCGGCTCGATGGAAGAGATCCGGTATCTGTCGATCCCTTCGACCCGGTCCAGCGCCTTGAGCAGGTCCAGGAAGGATTCGCCCGTCGTGCGCCCGAAATCGCCTGTGTTCACGCCTGTGAGAACCACCTCGCGGATGCCTTTTGCGGCAATCTGCTCCGCCTGCTTCACGAGCTCGCAGATGGGAATGTTCCGGCTGCGGCCGCGGGCGAACGGTACGGTGCAGTACGCACAGAAGTTGTTGCACCCGTCCTGAACCTTCAGGAACGAGCGCGTCCGCTCTCCGGAGGAGTAGGCCGGCAGGGTTTCGGCGAGATCCCTTCGTCGGCCTTCGGCCTCCTCAGGATGACCGCTGTCGGTCATTCCGCCATCTGTCCGGGCCGCCAGCATCGCGAGCGTCCCGTCCACGAGCCGCGGTTTTTCCACGGCTGTGAACACCCGGCTGACGCCTTCGATCTCGTAGAGTTTCTCCTTTTTGAGCTCGGCGTAGCAGCCGGTGACGACGATGAGGGCCTCCGGGTTTGTCTTGTGGGCCCGCCGCATGAGGTTGCGCGACTTCTTTTCCGCCGTTTCCGTTACGGCGCAGGTGTTGATCACATATACGTCGGCCACGGCGCTCCAAGGGACCACTTCCAGTCCATGGGCGACGAAACCGCGGTCGTACGTGGAGGTTTCGGCGTAATTCAGCTTGCACCCCAGGGTTGTGAAGGCGACTTTCATGCGAGAATCAGGAAAACACAGGGACGTTTGCCGATGGTGACGGGATGCTCCTTCCACCGGGTGACGGACATCGTCCGGATGTAGGCATCGGGCTGGGTGATGTTGGCGGCGACGGTGAGCATCGTCTTTCCGGAACAGGTGGCGACCAAGTCGGCGAACAGGGCGTCGTTCCGGTACGGGGTCTCGATGAGAATCTGTGTCTGCTTCTCCGCGGCGGACCGTTTCTCGAGCCGGCGGATGGCGGCGCGCCGCTCTTCCGTCTTGGCCGGTATGTAGCCCACGAAGGCGAAGGACTGCCCATTGAGTCCGGAAGCCATCAGGGCGAGCATGAGGGAGGAGGGGCCCACCAGGGGAACGACCTCGATCCCTTCCCGGTGGCAGAGGGCCACCAGGGCGCTGCCCGGGTCCGCCACGGCGGGGAGTCCCGCCTCCGAAATGAGCCCCACGTCGCGTCCATGGTCGAACAGATGGACCAGGGGGGCGATTTCGGCCGGAGCGGTATGCTCGTTGAGCTCGTGGAATTCGAGCCCTTCGATATGTCCTTTCAGTCCCGCCTTGGAGAGATAGCGGCGTACCGTCCGCACTTCCTCGACTACATAACAGTCGATGTGCTGCAGGAGGTCCAGCACCGGCGCGGGAATCACCTCGGCCGGGTCGCCTTCTCCGAGCGGAGAGGGAATCAGATAGAGTCTGCCTTTATTCATTCGTCACGATGGGATGGGCTTTTCCGGTGGAGTCGATCTGGAGGATGCGCCGCCGGGCGGGCTGCAAGGCCTCCTGGGCGGCTTGTTCCTCCCGTTGTTCCCGCGTAGAGAACACGTCCTGGACCAACTGGCGGAAGCTGTTGAATTCTCTCTGGTAGGCGATACCCACGCCGTTGCGCTGGCTGTTGTCCAGGTAGCTGGTGTACTGGTCGGCGGAATGGGAGAACAGGTTCAGCCGGATGGTTCCCGGCTTGTCCAGCTTGATGTCGATGTCGATGTCGCCCGCCATCTCGTCCGTGGTAGTCCCGAACAGCCGCCGGTTGCCGATGGTGCCGTTCACAACCACGCGGTTGTTGAACAGCTGGGTGGACAGGGCCACGTCGAAGATGTTGTTGCCGGCCGTTCCCTGCTGGTAGTTGAGTCCGAGGTCCAGCGGGATGTCCAGCTTCTGGAAGATGCTGTTCAGCTGTCCCGCCATGATGCCGGTCATGTTGGAATACAGCATGTTGGTACTGCCGGTCGTGATGATGCCGGAGTCCTCGTTCGGGAGGAAGCTGTTCGCGATCAGCAGGTACAGGAACTGCTTCATCTTCTTGTCGTCCGTGTTCAGGGCGCTTTCCACCAGCCCCTCGGTGCCCGGGTCCAGCTCGGGGACTTCGATGTCGAACTTCACCTGCGGATTCCGGAGCTTGTCGGTGATGCCGATCAGGCAGTTCACCTGACGACGGCTGCTTCCTTCCTCGGAAAGGCTCCCGGACAGGAGGTTGGAGATGTCGGCCTTGGTGGAATAGATGCCGGTCACGTCCAGTTCGGATTCCATCACGTCTCCCCGGAACCGGATGCTGCTGCCGTCCTGGATGCTGAACTCGCGGTTCACGATGCCCAGGGTGGAGAAATGGAAGTCGCCCTGGCTCAAGGTGTAGTCGCCGTTGATGGTGAACAGGTTCTGGCTTTCCCGCACGCGCAGGTCGATCAGGCCGTTGCCCAGGCCCCGGAGCGAATTCTCGCCGATATCGACATAGGCGGTGACGGCGGGCGTCGCGGACACCTTGACGCGGATGTCCAGGTCGCTCTTGGACTTCTTCTTGCTGCCCGTGCGCCCGGCCTGCATCAGGGTCTCGTACGGGTCCTCTTCCACGGGAACTTCCGGTTCCGTGAAGACGAGCAGGTCGCCCGTTGCCTTGGCGCTGCCGGAGCCCAGCGGGATATGGAGGTCGCCGCTTTTGACCGTCCGGGCATCCACGTCCAGGCGGACGGCATCGAAGGTCCCGGTAACATCCACCTTCCCCGTCCCGTAAACGGTCCCCGAGATGGGGCTCTTGCGCCCGGCGGGAATCCCCAGCACCTTCATCTGGTCGAACCGGACATGCGTGTCCAGGCACGGGTCCTTGAATCCGCCGAAGAGAAGGCTGCCGGTCACGTTGCCCTTTCCTCCCACGCCGTCCGTCAGGGCGACCCGGGTGAAATGGAGCCCTTCCGTGTCCACGGAGACCGGACCGGAAATGCCATAGGTAACCTGGGTGAAGTCGATGCCCAGGCTGCCGTCCACGATCTGCGTCCCTTCGCTGGAAATCTCCAGCTTGTCCAGGGTGCCGCCCACATGGATCTTCCCGTCCAGTCCGCCGCCGAACTCGTTGAAGATGCCGGCGAGAATGGGCGCGGCATAGCCGAGGTCCAGCTTGGAAAGGGTGGCGTCGGCCCGGACGGACTTGTCCTTGGGATTCAGGAAGCCGTCCAGGTCGATGTTCCGGACGCCGTCCTGCTCGTTCCGGATGCGGAAATCGAAGCGCTGGTTCTCCTCGTCCCATCCGCTCCGCATCAGCAGGCGGCCGACCGGCCGTCCGGCGATGTAGGTGGAATCGCAGGTGATGCCGGCGAGCAGTCCGACGGACGGTTGGGTGGGCGAGACCAGGCGGGCGCGTCCCGTCGCCTTTCCCTTCAGGTCCATCTTTCCCTTCATCAAGAAAGAATTGAGGAGGGAGATGTCGAAGCGGTCCAGCCGGACCGACAGCGTATCGGCCTTCGAGGAGGAAAGACCTCCGTCGGCCAGCAGTTCCTGCGGTCCGTTGGAAAGCCGGAGCTGCCCGATGCGGATGTCTCCGCCGCACACCGTCACGTCCTCGCTGTCGATGTCCCATTTCTCCCCGTTGTAATAGATGCTGGAAGGGAGGGCGCCGGCCGTGACGGTCAGGCCGCGTGCATCGCGGTCCAGCCGTCCTTCCAGCCGGAGGTCGCCCCGGCTCAGGACTTCGTCCCCGTTGTCGAAGACGAAGTTCGCGCCGAACTGGTCATCGTCGGCCGTCAGGTTCAGCCGGCCCAGGAGGATTTCGAAGTCGCCGGCCCGCACGGCGCCGCCGGAGATGCCGGCATGCAGCGCTCCGTCCCGGTTGTCGAAATCCAGTTTGAAATCCTTCACGTATTTGTCCTGGAGGGCCAGCCGGCCGGAGGTGATCCCTCCGGTGACGAGCCCGTCCCCATCCACCTTGAGTTTCAGGTCCGTATTCTTCTCGATATACAGGCCTGGGAGGAGGAAGCCGAGCAGCTTCTGGGTGTCATAGAACTTGAAATTGGCTTCATAGGGACTTCCGTCCCACGGTTTCTCGCTGTCGGTCAGGAGGGAAGGCAGTTCCCTCCGCACCAGGAGTTCCTTGAGGTCGGCAACCATGTCCAGGGCGGATTTCCCGCCGACGAAGGTCCCTTCGGCGAAGTCGGCGTTGAAGCGGATCCGGTGGATGTCGTCGTTGGCATGGGCGCTGGCCGTGACATCCCCGACCTCATAGCGGCCGGCGGCGTTCTCCAGGACGACGTCGCGGAGGTTCACCTCGCCGAGGAGGTCACGGTCGCGGGTCCGGATGAAGTTGGCGTCGGCCTGGAGGGAGACCTTGGAGGGCCCCCGCTTGTCCAGGTGAAGGGCGTTGAGGTCGGCATAGCCGACATTGGCATAGAACCGGTAAGCGGCGTTCCGGGTCTTGGGCGCCAGGTCGAAGGTGCCCTGGAGCAGGAAGTTCAGGTTGGGATCGTTGCAGACGATGCGGCCGTCGAAGGCCTGTCCCGAGTAGGTGCCCGCCGCTTCGATGCCGGTGTAGTCGTAGCCGAGGGCGCGGAGGCCGGACACTTTCAGGGAGTCGATCCTCACCTGCGGGTTGCCCTTCGCGAGGACGGCCTCGAGCCCCGTTTCCAGGGTGACCGGCCCAAGGGCGTCGATGCCGGCGATGCGTCCGGCGTCCAGGTTCCGCGTCCGTGCGGTTCCGCCGATGGCGATGTCCCGGCTGCGGTCCAGGATGTTCCGGAGGGTCAGGTCCACGTCGGCCGCACCGGCAGACGTGTCCAGGCAGCCCTGGACGGCAAGGCGGTTCAGGGTCCCCTTTGCGGTGGCGTCCAGCCGGAGGTTCGTTCCCTTGGCGATCTGGGAGAGGTCCAGTTCCGTGGCCGGGGACCATTCCCGGATGAAAGTGGCAATTCCGTCTGTCGTAAACAGGAAGTCCTTGACCTTGAAATCCATCCGGGTCGTGTTGATGTCGGGGAGGCCGTTCATGGAACCCTCCACCTTGCCGGAAACGCCGCTTCCGAGTTCGTTGAAGGAGAGTCCCTTGACATGGAAATTCTCCACCGTTCCATCCACCTTTCCGGCCATCTCGGCCTTGAAGGTGTATTCTTCAAGGTTCGGGGAAAAGTGGCTGACCGTCTGCATGGAGAAGACGGTGGGGGCGGCGAATTCGCCTTCGAGGCGCACCTTGCGGAGGAAGTCGCCGTAATCGTCCAGGGGACCCAGCAGACGGAGATAGCGAAGGTGGAGGTCGGAGTCGTCGTCCTGGATGTGGAGCTTGTCCAGCAGCACCTGCCCATGGCCCGCCTTCACCTTTCCGGACAGGTCATGCACGTTCCATCCGCACTTCTCCGCAATCCGGATATGGTCCGCGTTGCCGATGATTTCCCCGTCCTTGACGAGCAGGTCCGATGCATGGATGTCCGCCACGACGTCCAGGTCGTCCCAGTCGATGACGTGGTCGGACACGGGCTCCCGCCCCTCGTCGGCCTTCCGCTGGGCGGCGGGATGGTTGAGCATCCGGAAACGGAAGCCTTCGATATCCACCCGGGAGGCCTCCAGAAGGTCGCCGAAATCCTTCTTGGGTTCTCCGGAAGGCTTCAGGCCCAGGATGCGCGACAGGTTGCTGGTGGCTTTTTCACCGGGGGCGCCGGGCTCCGTGACGAGGTTGAAACTGCCTCCTTCCAGCCGCAGGCGGCTGACGGAGATCCGTTCCTTGTGGAGGAGCCCCTTCAGGGAGAACCGGGCCGACAGGGTGCCGACGCTCAGGAGCGTGTCCTGTGCCGGGAGGAGTCCGCCCCGGTAGGGATGCCGGTCCTTCACGACCACGTTCCGGAGGACGAGGGCGTCGAAGGGTTTCACGGTGACGCCGCCCACCTCGATGTCCGCGTCGATGTTCCCGGCGAAACGCTCCACCGCCTTCCGGGCGAGATAGGTCTGGACAGCGGGGGACTCGACGGCGACGACGAGGGCCAGCAGCAGCAAGAGCAGCACTGCCAGCACGCGGAACGTTATGCGAAGACCCTTCTTCATCAATCTACAAATTTAAGAATAAAATCCGTATCTTTGCAGTCCTAAACGGAACATTTGAGTATGGCAGACATCATCCTGGGCATCGAGTCCTCCTGTGACGACACTTCGGCGGCCGTCATCCGGGACGGTGTCCTCCTATCCAACGTCATCGCTTCGCAGCAGGTCCACAAGGACTTCGGCGGCGTGGTGCCGGAACTGGCTTCCCGGGCGCATGAACAGAACATCGTCCCGGTGGTCTCGCAGGCGCTGGACAAGGCCGGCGTGAAGCCGGAGGAACTGACGGCCATCGCCTTCACCCGCGGCCCGGGCCTGCTGGGCTCGCTCCTGGTGGGGACATCTTTCGCCAAGGCATTGTCTCTCTCGCTGGACATTCCCATGGTGATGGTGAACCACCTGCAGGGCCATATCCTCGCGAATTTCATCCGTCAGCCGGACAAGCCGGTGACGGAACCTTCCTTCCCGTACCTGTGCCTGCTGGTTTCCGGCGGCAACTCACAGATCGTCAAGGTGGCGAGTCCCCTGGAATACGAGATTCTGGGGCAGACCATCGACGACGCGGTGGGGGAGGCCTTCGACAAGTGTTCCAAGATGCTGGGACTGGGCTATCCCGGAGGACCGGTCATCGACCGTCTCGCGAAGCTGGGCGATCCCGACCGGTTCCATTTCGCGAAGCCCAACATCCCCGGGCTGGACTACAGCTTCAGCGGCATCAAGACCTCCCTCCTGTATTTCGTCCGGGACGAGATGGCGAAGGATCCGCATTTCCTGGAGAACAACAAGGAGGACCTGTGCGCCAGCTTCCAGAAGACCCTCATCGACATCCTGATGGGCAAGCTCATCCGGGCGGCGAAGGAAACCCGCATCCGTGAAATCACCATCGGCGGCGGCGTTTCCGCCAACAGCGGACTCCGCGAACGGATCGTGTCGGAAGGAAAGAAACGCGGCTGGAAGACCTACCTCCCGGAGTTCAAGTTCACGACCGACAACGCGGCCATGATCGCCGTCGCCGGCTGGTTCCGCTACAAGGCGGGCGAACGTACCCCCCTGGACGTCGCTCCCGTTTCCCGCCTGGCCGACTATTGACATGAAAGAGTTCGAAATCGCCAAGAAGATCGGGAAGGATCTGACCGACACCGAGTTGAAAGAAGCGGCTGCCAAGGCGTTGGGTGTCAAGCCGGAGAAAGTTGGGGACGTGGTCGTGACCAGGCGTTCCGTGGATGCCCGGCAGGAGATCCTGTACCGTTACCGGGTGCAGGCCTGCCGCCAGGGAGAGGTCTATGAACCGTACCGGCTGCCGGCGTATCGGGATGTCCATGAGGCGGAGCCGGTGATTGTCATCGGTGCCGGTCCGGCTGGACTGTTTGCCGCCTTGACGCTCCTGACGCGAGGGCTGAAGCCCGTGATCCTGGAGCGGGGCAAGGATGTGCACCGTCGCAAAGCCGACATGGCGAAACTGTCGGTGGAAGGGGTCATCGACCCGGATTCCAACTATTGCTACGGCGAAGGGGGAGCGGGCGCCTTTTCCGACGGAAAACTGTTCACGCGTTCTTCCAAGCGGGGTGACATCCGGGAAGTGCTGCACCAGTTTGTCCGCTTCGGAGCCGATCCGTCCATCCTCATCGATGCGCATCCGCATCTGGGAACGGACAAGCTGCCCACGATCGTGGAGAACATCCGGCTCTGCATCGAAGAGCACGGCGGCGAATACCACTTCGACAGCCGGGTGACGGACATCGTCCCGGTCGCCGGCGGTTTCGAGGTCCATACGGCCGATACGGTGTACAAGGCGGCGAAAGTGATCCTGGCGTCGGGCCATTCCGCCCGTGACATCTACGAGATCTTCGACCGGCGCGGATGGGCTCTGGAAGCCAAGGGCTTCGCGCTGGGTGTGCGCGTGGAGCATCCGCAATGGCTCATCAACCAGATCCGCTACCACGGGAAGTACCAGCCCTACATGCCCACGGCGGAGTATTCCTTCGTCCAACAGGTGGAAGGGCGTGGCGTGTTCTCCTTCTGCATGTGCCCGGGCGGCATCCTGGTTCCTTCCTCCACGGAGGACGGGACGGTGGTCCTGAACGGGATGTCCAATTCGGCCCGTAATTCCAAGTGGGCCAATGCTGGCGTGGTCGTGCAGATTGAACCGGGCGACCAGCCTGCTGAATACCAGGGACCTTTCGCGCTGATGGATTTTCAGCACGACATCGAGAAAAAGATGTACGAGTACGTGTCCTCCCATGGCGGGAAGCATCCGCTGTCCGCTCCCGCCCAGCGCATGAAGGACTTCTGCCGCGGAATCGTCTCGAAGGACCTTCCCAAGACCTCCTACCATCCGGGTGCCTGGTCCTCGCCGCTGCACGAACTCCTGCCCGAGCACGTGGCCCTGCGCCTGCGCCGGGCGTTCCCGCAGGTGGACCGCCAGATGCACGGCTACTATACGAATGACGCGCTGCTGCTGGGCGTGGAATCCCGGACGTCTTCTCCGGTGCGCCTTCCGCGCAATCCGGAAACGCTGGAGCATGTGGACGTTCCGGGCCTGTATCCCTGCGGGGAAGGCGCAGGCTACGCCGGGGGCATCGTCTCCTCCGCCCTCGACGGCATCAACTGCGCGGAAAAGGTATAGCTATTCCGTCAGATACTTGAAGTATGCGTCGATCTCCGGACGCGTCTTCAGCCGTACCATGTACACCTGGTCGCCGAGATCGTCGGCCAGGGCCGGGCTCATGCGGGTGCACATGACCAGCGCTTCGCCGTAGCGGGCCAGGACATCTTCATGGGAGTGCTTGTAGGCGTGGACGTCGCGCCTGCCCACGTAGGCGCAGTAGAACTGCTCTCCAAAGGACTTCCGGCGCTCGCCGAAGGCCACCATGTCGGCCCAGATCTGGAAGACGTCGGTGGAATGCGCATAATTCATCATGTCCGGGGTGAAGCCACCCGGCGGGCGCATGTTCACTTCCAGACCCACATAATCACCTTTCTTCCCGAGACCTTCCCGGTCGCGGTCCAGCTGGAAGAACTCCAGGTGGACGAAGCGGTTCACGATGCCGAAGGCCTTCACCGTCCGCCGTCCGATGGCGGCGAGTTTCGCGGGAACGGTCTTGTTCACCCAGTAGCAGGTGTCCAGGTTGTCGTGGACGATGTCCATGATGGGGGTGGGGAAGACGCTGTTGTTCTCGAAAACGGGCTCGCCCTTGTCGTTGAAGATGGCGTCGTAGGACACCAGGAGCCCGGTGATGAACTCTTCGATGACGAACTGGCCGTAGTTGTCCGGGTGGCTGCGGAACCACTCGGTGAGCTGCGTGTCGTTCTCCAGCTTGAAGGTTCCGGTGGCTCCCACGCCGTTGTCCGGCTTGGCGATGACGGGATAGCCGGTCTTCTTGACGAAGGCTTTCACCTTGGCCTCGCCCTCGGAGCACTTGATTTGCCGGGCCGTGGGAATGCCGCCCAGCGCATAGTACTTCTTCATCTCGGACTTGTTCTTGATGGAAGCGATGCGGTCGGTCTTCAGGCCGGTGGTGACGTTGAAGTCCGTCCTGAGGCGGGCATCCTGTTCCAGCCAGTATTCATTGTTGGACTCGATCCAGTCGATCTTGCCCCACTTGTGGGCGAACCAGGCGACGGCCCGGTACACCTCACCGTAGTCTTCGAGGTTGTTGACCTGATAATAGTCTGAAAGCGAGTTCTTCAAATCCTGGGAAAGATACGCATAGGGCGTATCCGCGATGCCCAGTACATTGACCCCGTTGGCCTTCGCTCCGGCGCAGAAGTGCCAGTAGCTGTCGGGGAAATGGGGGGAGATGAATATTAAGTTCATGAAACTGTAAGTTTGGTTTTCTTCCGAAATCTTGCGCATGCCGCCCTGCGTGATCTCCCACGCCTCGCCGAAAAGGGTGGAGCGGCCGTCCTTCACCATCACGTATCCTCCGTCGGGGAAGGTGTAGAACCGGTGGCGCCAGCTGTCCGGGAAGACGACGTCCTCGAACAGCCGCTGCCCGTCCAGGACGACATTCCGTACCTGATGGTAGTGGGGGACCAGGTTGATGTCCGTCAGCCCGAGGCCGCGGAGCCACCGGCAGTAGGCGGGATCCGCCGCCTCACCGTCCAGTTCGGGGTGCGAATAGACCCGGTCGGCGCAGTTCATGCTGCCGGCGCTGCATCCCATCACGACGCCGTCGAAGTCCCGGAGGATTTCCTTCAGGCCGGTTTCGTGGAGGAAGCGGTTTTGGGTGGGAACATGTCCGCCGCACAGGACAACCCAGTGGGCGCGTGCTACGAGATCCTTGATTTCCAGCGCATTCCGCCTGTCCAGCATCACGATCTCTTCGGCCTCGATGCCGGAGTTGCGGATACAGGCGCTCATTCCCTCCAGGACGGAGTCCGTAAAGGCCTCGTCGTCCGGGGCGGCACTGACGAGGAGCACCCTCGGACGGGGTGGAAGCTCCGCCTTTACGCGGGAGAGAAAGCCGTTGTCCGAGGTGAACCGGTCCTGTCCGAACCGGGTGGGACTGCCTGTCAGGAAGAGCGTCATGGGCCAATCGTCGTTTTTTCGTCCGCAAAATTACTGTGTTTCCGCCAAATATCAAATTCTGGCATGGAAATTGGATAATCCTTTCTGCTCCCGGTATCGGGAAATGACAACTAACACTTTAATCCAAGAAATGGAAAAACTCAACAAACCCGCCATCCTGGTCGTCGATATGCTCAACGACTTTGTGACCGGCTCCATCGGCTGCCCCCGCGCCGTGGAAATCCTCCCTGCTACCGCCCGTCTTCTGGAAGCGGCCCGCGAGAAGGGTGTTCCTGTCATTTACTGCAACGATGCCCATCTTCCGGGTATCGACCGTGAACTCCAGATCTGGGGCGACCATGCGCTCGTCGGCACCCCGGGTGCGGAGGTGGTTCCCGAACTGAAACCGGAAGAGGGCGACTATGTCGTCCCCAAGCGCCGTTACAGCGGCTTCTTCCAGACGGACCTGGACATCCTTCTCAAGGAACTGGGTGTCAAGACCGTCATCATCACAGGCCTCCACACGCACATGTGCTGCCGCCACACCGCCGCGGATGCGTATTGCCTGGGCTATGACGTGGTGGTCGCGAAGGAAGCCACGAACTCTTTCACCGAGGAAGACTACCAGTACGGCCTCTCCTATCTGAAGATGTGCTACGGCGCCGACGCCTATACGAACGAAGAACTCATCGCCGCTTTCTAGGAAGCAGCGTTTTTTCAACAAGCACGGGCGGTCCACACGGGTGGGCCGCCTTTTTTTGCAGGTCAAGCAATCACCCCGCTGCCCAGCATTTCGTCACCGTCATACCAGACGGCGAACTGGCCCGGCGAAATGCCGCGCTGGGGGGCGTCGAAAAGGATGAAAAGGCCGTTTTCCCGGCGGAGGAGCGTGGCGCCCTGAAGCGGCTGGCGGTAGCGGATGCGGACGCGGTTGCGGCGGATTTCGCCCACCGCCATCGCGAGGTCCTCGCGGATCCAATGGATTTCGGACGGGTCGATACGGAGACAGAAGCGGCTCAGCCCCTTGTGGTTATGACCTTCGCCCACGAATACGGTGTTGGTTTCCGTGTCCGTGTCGATGACGAAGACGGGCTCCGCATGGCCGCCTACGCCAAGGCCCTTGCGCTGGCCGATGGTATAGAACTGCGCTCCTTCGTGCGCACCGACGATGGCACCGTAAGGGTTGGGCTTCAGGCGCGTCTTCTTGATGTGCTTCTTGCCGCTGCGGTAGGTCTCGTACTCGAAACGGATGTCGTAATGGAGCGGCGTGGCGAGGCGGGTGAGGTCCTCGTCGGAGAGGGCGGCGACTTTCGCCGCATCGAAGGGGCTTTCGCCCAGCGGCTTGCCGTCCGTCGTCAGGATCTTCTCTTCCGGTGCATACCGGACGGTACGCTCCAGGGGAACACCCTCCCGGAGAAGGCCGTCCAGCGAGGCTTGCTGCCACTGGTAAAGCGTGTCGTCGGCATACCAGGCGTCATAGACTTCGATGATGTCGCCTTCCACGGAGCGGAGTTTCTGTTTCAGGAAAGTGGGGAGATCGACCTTGCCCACGAAGCAGATGCCCTGGGAGTCCTTCTTCTCCGCCGAGGGAAGGTCGGCCTCCTTGGCCAGGCGGCGCACTTCCGGCTTGACGATGTCCCCGATGGGGAAAAGGGCCTTGGAAAGCTGCTCCTGGGTCAATTGGCACAGGAAGTAGGTCTGGTCCTTGTTGGGGTCGGATCCTTCCAGGATGCGGCAGGTGCCGTCTTCCAGGACCTCTTTCCGGCAGTAGTGGCCGGTTGCCACAAAGTCCGCCCCGTATTTTTCCGCGATGCGGAGGAAGGCGTCGAACTTGATCTCCCGGTTGCACAGGACGTCCGGATTGGGGGTGCGGCCTTTGGCGTACTCGTCGAACATGTAATCCACGACCCGCTGGCGGTATTCCCGGGACAGGTCCACGAAATAGAAGGGGATGCCGATCTTCCGGGCAACCATTTCCGCGACGAAGCGGTCCTCCTCCCACTCGCAGTCCCCGTGAAGGGTGGCATCGGCCTCATGCCAGTTCTGCATGAACATCGCGAAGACGTCGTAACCCTGCTCCTTGAGGAGGAGGGCCGCCACGGAGGAATCCACGCCGCCGGACAGTCCGACGCAGACTTTGATTTTACGGTTTTCGAGGTCGAAGGATGCCATAACTTCCGTTTTTCAACCGCAAAAGTAATGATTTTGGAAAATTATTCCTATTTTTGACACTATGACTGACAAAAGGATCATTATCGATTACATCGAGTACTCCTCCTTGGAGGAGATGGAACCCATGGACCGCGAACTGGCTCTCGCAGCGCTCGACGCCCGTGGCGGCTCCTATTCCCCCTATTCCAAGTTCCGGGTCGGAGCGGCCCTCCGGCTGGAGGACGGGACCATCGTCAAGGGGGCGAACCAGGAGAACAATGCCTATCCTTCCGGCCTCTGCGCGGAACGGACGGCCATGTTCGCCGCCGGGGCCAACCATCCCGGCGTCGCTTTCGACACCCTCGCCGTCGCCGGCGGGAACGGAGATACGGTCTGCGAAATGCCCGCCGCCCCCTGCGGTGCCTGCCGCCAGGTGATGGCCGAGTACCAGCGGCTGTACGGGAAGCCCTTGAAAATCATCCTTATCGGCACGCATTCCATCTACAAGTTCTCCAAGGTAGAGGACATCCTTCCCCTGATTTTCGACAGCCTGGTCGTCGAATAAGTCCGCCGGGGTTTTGCAAGTCTGCGAAAATTGACTACCTTTGCATCGGGAAAGTCTTACACGACCAGCTCCCTCTGAACTCCCCCAGGGCAGGAATGCAGCAAGGGTAGGAGGTCGTAGCGGTGCGATGTAATCAGCTTTCCCTTTTTTCGTATCCGACCATGATTGCCGTTTATACCATCACTTCGGGCCTCCACGACGAGGCCGCCGTCAGCAAATTGTCCGATGCGTTCCTGAAAGGGGTGTTCCCCGAAGGAGACTTCGCGTTCAAGGGTTCCGATTTCCGTGATTTCGGTACGCATACCCTGGACCTCATCTATGTCCGCACCGGCGGCGCGGAGGGGATTTTCAAGTCCCTCCTTCCCGAGTTGCTCGCCCGGGGCATCGACCGGTATTACCTCCTGACCTCCGGAAAGAGCAATTCGCTGGCTGCGTCGCTGGAAATCCTGTCCTATCTGCGCCAGCAGGGACTCAAAGGCGAGGTCCTGCACGGAAGTGACGCCTACCTCCAGCAGCGGGTAAGGTCGATTGAAAAGGTGCAGGAGGCCCGTGCGCACCTCCGGGACATGCGTATCGGCGTCATCGGCCAGCCGTCCGACTGGCTCATCGCCTCCCAGGCCGACCCGATCGCCCTGCTGGACCGGCTGGGCGTCCGGATGGTGGAGGTGCCCATGGAGGAACTGCTGGTGGAGATCGGCAGGGCCCAGGGCGAACCGGCTCCGGCGGAACAGCCGATGGACCGGAAGGTCCGGGACGCCTACCCCGGGGCCGTGAAAATCTACAACGCGCTGAAGGTGCTGGTGGAGCGGTATCGGCTGGATGCCTTCACGCTCCGGTGTTTCGACCTCCTCACGACCGTCGGCAATACCGGCTGCCTGGCCCTGTCCTGTTTCAATTCGGAAGGGATTCCGGCGAGTTGCGAAGGGGATGTCCCCGCCCTGCTGTCCATGATGGTCTCCCATGCCCTTACCGGTGTCAGCGGCTTCCAGGCCAATCCCGCGCGCATTGACGCGGAAACCGGCGAAATGCTGTTCGCCCACTGTACGATTCCCTTCAACATGGTGGAAGACTGGCAGTTCGACACCCATTTCGAATCCGGTATCGGCGTGGGGATCCACGGCATTTTCCCCGAGGGACCGGTCACGGTATTCAAGGTCTCGGGCGACCTGAAGCGGCATTTCGTTGCCGAAGGGGAACTCCTGGGCAACCAGTACGAGCAGAACCTCTGCCGCACGCAGGTGAACCTGCGGCTCCGTCCGGAGGATGTCCGCTATTTCCTCACGGACCCTATCGGCAATCACCATGTTATCATTCCGGGCCACTGCAAGTCCCTGTTTGAGGAACTGCTATAGGGGAAACGGGAGCAACCGCTTGAAATAGGGACGGAAGGGATCCTCCACCGTCACGCTGGCCCGGCTGACGGGACAGACGGCAAAATACCCCAGGACCCGCTCCCCGCGGATATTCGTGGGAACGTTCGCCGGCTGGGGTGTAAAGAGGGGGATGGACACACCGCCCATCGTCAGGGCGACCAGATAGTCGTAATAGCCCTTATCCAGCGTCCAGACTTCCTGCGTGAGCACATCTCCGGTCTCCAGATACTTGAAACAGTCTCCATACTGCTTCCTGAGGAGTTCGGACTGGAGCAGGCCGGTAATCGGAAAACCGGCCACCTCGGCGCTGTTGAAGAATTTATCGTCGGAGACGATGGCCATCGAGAAGGGAGGGTACAGGCCGTTGACGGCGTGGGTGAGGAGGAAACAGCTTTCGATCTCCTTCTCGTAGCCCCAGACGGCGAGGGTCCACAGGCTGTCGGAATCCATCGTCTTGCCTCCGGCGAAGGCGTAATCCACGGCGTCCAGCCGGAAGCCGTTCTCGGGCATGGTGGCTTCCGCTTCGTAGTCGTCCCCTTCCGCAAGAGAGATGCGGAGCCTGTACTCGACGCCCTCTTCGCAGGCGTATCCTTCCGGCGCTTCATAGACTCCCGGCTCCTTTTCGTCGAAAACGATGTCATTGACCCGGACGGACGCACCGCTTACCATGGGCTGCGATTCCTGGCGGAAGTAGGAGATGGTGCGGGAAAGGGTGATCCGCTGGGGATCTTCCTTCCGGTCGGTCAAGGTGGCCTCGACCGCCAGGTATTCGTGGTAATCCGACCGGGATTGCAAGTCCACCTTCTCCGTGCAGGAGACAAGGGCCAGAAGCAGGGGTATGAGGATCTTTTTCATCGGTCAGAACTGGATGTTGCACGAGAGGGAGGGGATGACGGCGAACAGGTAAATCTTCGCCGACTGGGCCTCCTCGTCTTCGCGGTTGTAGGTAAATGCGATGGACCAGGCGTTATGGCGGGAGTAGGCGTTGTACAGCGACAGGTTCCACTCCGTGCTCCACCGCTTCTGGGCAGCCCTCCGGGCCGTCCGGTAGGTAAGGGAGAGGTCCATCCGGTGATAATCCGGGAGCCGGTCCTCGTTCCGGGAGGAATACACGGGCACCCAGCGGTCCATATAATTGAACCGGCCCACAGGGTAGGTCGTGGGGGCGCCGCTGTAGAACACCCATTCGGTGGAGGCCGACCATCGCTTGGAGAAGTCATAGGCGAGCACGAAATTGACGGCGTGCTCGTGGTTCAGCGGCGACGGGTAGGGATTGCCGCCGTTGAGTTCCGGAATGTGGTAGAAAGACCGGGACCAGGTGTAGGCGAGCCAGCCGTTCCAGCGGGCGAAATCATACTTGAGCATGAGTTCCGTCCCGTAGGAGCGGGAAGTGCCGAAGCGAAGCAGCCCTTCCCGGTCGGGATCGGCCAGGACGAGCCCCGGGTTGTCCACGAAATCCATCGCACCCCGGTTGTCCTTGTAGAAACCCTCCAGGGAGAGTTTCAGGGCCTGCTGCGCAAAGAGGAAGTTCACTCCCAGGGAGTACTGGTCCGAACGCTGCGGCCGTACGTTGGGGGATGCGGTGAACCAGGCGTCCACCGGGCTTCCGGTGATGCTGATCCGGGACTGCTGGAGATACTGGAAGCTGCGCACGTAGGCCGCCTTGAAGGAGAGGTCCTCGGTCACCGGGAAGGAGGCCGATACGCGCGGTTCCAGCCCGGAGAAAGACTTGATCGCTTTTCCTTTCCCGACCTCTTCGGTCTTCGTCAGTTCATGGGTGTCAGGATCGAAGTACTTCTGCTCGGTGGGGCCGAGGGTGGTGAACGTGGAGAACCGGAATCCGTAGCGGACCGTCGCCTTTCCGATCTTCTGCTCGTTCTGGAGATATACCGACGGCTGGACGGCATAGTTCTCCGGGAGTTTCACCGCCTGGATGATGGATTCCTCGTCCCGGGGCTTCGTGTCTCCGGGAACGACCCCGAAAAACGCCCCCTGCAAACCGGCCTTCAGGGTGTTGGATCCGTTGATGTACCAAGTCCATCCCACCTTGATCCCTGTCTCCCGGATTTCCTGGCGGGTATCGAAGTCGGCATTGTCCATCTCCGTTCCGATATCATTGCGGTACAGGGAGTTATAGACCGTCACGTCGGAGGTCAGGCGGGGGGTGTACACATGGTTCCAGCGCAGGGACTGGGTGTGGTTCGCAAAGCCGAACACCATCTCGCTGAGGTTGAATTCCTGCATGCTGAATCCGAAGACGTCCTTTCCGCTGAAAGCGCTCAGGTACACCCGGTCCTTCTCGCCGGCAATCCAGCTGAACTTCCCGTTCAGGTCGTAGAAGTACATCTGCGTCTTGTCCGGCAGCTTGGCGCCGATGAAGGGAAGGAGCAGGTCCATGTACGTGCGGCGTCCCGCCAGCATGAAGGAGAGCTTCTCCGGTACGATGGGCCCTTCCACGAAGAGCTTGGACGTAATCAGGCCGAGGGAGGCATTTCCACCGAAAGAACGGTTGTTTCCGTCCTTGGTGGAGATGTCCAGCACGGAAGAGAGCCTTCCGCCGTAGGAGGCGGGGAAATCGCCCTTGTACAGGTCCGCGCCGCGGATGGCGTCCCCGTTGAACATGGACAGGAATCCCAGGAAATGGCCGCAGTTGTACACCGGCGCCCCGTCCACGAGGATGAGGTTCTGGTCCACGCCGCCGCCCCGTACGCTGAACCCGGTGGATCCTTCACTGGGAGTCTGTACGCCCGGCATCATCTGGATGACGCGGATGATGTCCGCTTCGCCCATGAGGGTGGGCATCTTCTGGACCAGGCCGGCGTCCACGCGTTCCAGGCCCATCTGGGGCAGTTTGATCTCCTCCCGCTTGGAACGGGAAAACACCGTGGCAGCGTCCAGTTCGTTCCGGTCCTGGTGCAGGTGGAAGTCCAGTTTGACGGGATGGCTCAGGTCCACGGGCTGCTCCTGGGTGACGTAGCCGAAGTAGGCGCAGCTGACCGTATGTTTTCCGGCGGGGACGGTCAGGGAGTAGTACCCCACGGCGTCGGTTGCGACGCCGGTTTTCCGGTCTTCCAGATAGACGACAGCCTGCTGGAGCGGTTCTCCGCTCTCCGCGTCCCGGACATAGCCCGATACGACGGATTTACGGCCCTGGGCGCTTCCTGTCAGGGAAAGCAGCAGGAGGACAAGCCCGGTCAGATGACTTTTCAGGGTCATTTCTGGGAAAGGGCCTTGGCGGCGGACTGCCCGGCGAGATAGCCGGTGGAGAAAGCAAGCTGGAGGTTATATCCGCCGGTGTCGGCGTCCATGTCCAGCACTTCGCCGCAGAAATACAGCCCGGGCTGCTTCTTGGATTCCAGCGTCTTGGCGACGACCTCCGAGGTGGAAATGCCGCCGGCGGTGATGACGCTCCGCTCGAAGCCCACGAAGCCGGCGATGTCCATCTTCCAGTCCTTGAGGGCGGCAGCGAGGGAGTCCACGCTCACTTTCGGGTTCATCTTGAGGAAGGGGAGGGTGAGTTCCCATGGCATCAGCTTCCCGAGCATGATGCGGAACAGGCGCTGGAAACTCTGCCCCTTGGACCGGTCGTCATGGGTGACCTCCTCCCATTTCTGATGGACGTCCTCATTGAGCTTTTCCAGTTCCACGGCCGGTTTCAGGTCGATGGAGATGCTGACCTTCTGCCCGTTGTTCAGGGCGTTCACGGCCTTCCGGCTCACCATGAATCCGAGCGGGCCTTCCAGGCCGCCGTCCGTGAATTCAATGTCGCCGAACTCGCTCTGGGCCTCCTCTCCGTTGATGAAAAGGGTGAGCTGTACGTTCTCCAGGTTGTTCCCGTTGAACATCTCACCCAGCTCGGACAGGGGCTTGATGCGCTCGATGTGCTTCTCGAACTTGGGGTACCATTCGGGCAGGGGAGCGATCCTGCGCTCCTTCACCTTCCCATAGACCGTGCGTCCGCGGAACGCCTGCCGGATCTCGCCCGCGAGGGCGCTCTGCTCTGTCTTGTATCCCTCGGGAACGAGGGCGGTAAGGGACGGGTAGCAGGCTTCCACGGTGTGTCCCAGCTCCTCCGCCCACATGTAACCGTCTCCGGTAGAACCGGTTCCGGGATAGGAGAGGCCGCCGGTGGCGATGATGAGTTTCGGGCAGGTATATTCCTCCGTCTCAATCTTGGTCTCGACCTTGAACTGGGGCTTCTTGCGCGGGTCGTCGCTCGGGATGCGCCGCTCCTTGGTAATGGTCCGGACGGTGTCCAGGCTGTAGCCCCTCGGGGTCTTGTCCACGGTCTTGACTTCGCAGCCGGTCACCACTTTCACGCCGGAGAGGGTGCAGGCCCTGAGGAGCGTGTCCACGACGTCGCCCGCCATGTGGGACTCGGGGAAGGCGCGGTCGCCGCGCTCCACGACACTCCGCAGGCCGTTCGCCTTGAACAGCTCGATCAGGTTTCCAGGGGTGAGGTTGTGCCAGGCGGGGCTGACGAAATTGGTGTCGGTGCGGACGTGGTCGGCGAAGTCGCTCCACTCCTTGACGTTGGTGAAGTTGCAGCGGCCCTTGCCGGTGATCATCACTTTCCGGCCGGCCTTGGGCATCTTCTCCAGCACGGTCACCGTCCCCCCATTCTCCGTCTGGGCCAAAACCTCCGCAGCGCCCAGTGCCGCAACCAGTCCGGAAGCTCCGCCTCCGATTACAATGACGTCAGATTTCATAGAGTCTCAAAAATTTCCGCAAAAATACGAAAAAAACGGATAGGATACGAAAAAAGCAGGCGTTTCAGCCTGCTTTTTCGAGCCACTCAGGAGGCTCGAACTCCCGACCTGCGCGTTACGAATGCGCTGCTCTACCGACTGAGCTAAAGTGGCTTGGTCCGATTTCGTTGAATCGGGATTGCAAATATAGGAAAAATATTTGGAATCCAAACAATTTTTCAACGAATCTGCGCAAGGGTCCGTTTGATGCGCTCCATGCGGGCGAGCGCTTTCCGGGAAGGCGGAAGCGGCAGGAAGCGACCGGCATTGGCCTCCTGGAAACTGGCGGCATAGGTGTCCGGCATGGAACAGGCTTCGACCCGTGCCGTGATGACGCTATAGTAGAAGATTCCGGAGAAATCGGCCTCCAGAAGCCCTCCGGCCCCCTCTTCCAGTGTCCCGCCGGCAAGAAGGCTCCGTACCCGGTCCACCGCCTCCTCCAGGCTTCCGGCCTGGAACAGGACGGTCCCGCTGTCCATCAGTTTCACTTGGTCCGTATGAGTCATTGCGTGTTCTTTTTTGCGAAATTACGCAGATTTTCCTTAATTTTGAAATGAAAATCGATTCACCATGAAACGTCCGTTCCGTCTGTTCCTTCTCCTGCTGCTGTCCTCCTGCATGCATCGGCCTGCGCCGGCTCCGGGAAGCATGGAATATGCGCAGTGGTTTGACATCCAGGGAAACAAGGTCGTCATCACGTCTCCCTATGGAGCCCCGGCCGATACGCTGGAAGTAGCGGAGCCCATGCGGAGCATCGTGTGCATGTCTTCTTCCTATATCGGCTTCCTGGACGCCCTGGGCTGCGATTCCGTCGTGACGGCCGTGTCCGGACTGAACTACGTGGCGGATCCTCAGGTGCGGGCCCATGCGAAGGATGTGGGCTATGACGCCGCCCTGGATTATGAGATGATCGTGAACCTGCATCCGGACCTGCTGCTCACTTACGCCGTCTCGGCAGCGGAACCTCCTTATATCCAGAAACTGAGGGACCTGGGCATCCGTACCGCCGTCATCCACGAGCATCTGGAAAGCCATCCGCTGGCCCGGGCGGAATACATCAAGCTGTTCGGGCTCCTGACCGGCCGGAAGGTGGAGGCGGATTCCCTTTTTGCCGGCATCCGTGACCGGTATCTGTCGCTCGTCGTCCATCCGGACGAGCCGGTCAACGTCCTCGTCAACATTCCGTATGCCGACCAGTGGTACATCCCTGGCGGCAGCAATTATATGACCCGGCTCATCCAGGATGCAGGGGGGGAGGTACTCGGCGCCGTTCCCGGGCAGAACCAGTCCTCCGTCATCTCCGTGGAGAAGGCCTTCGAATATGCCCGGGAGGCCGATTGCTGGCTTAATCCGGGGTGGTGCGCCACCAAGGCCCAGCTCTGCAGCGTCCATCCGCTCTTTTCCGAATTCCCGGTCCTGGAAAAGCCCGTCTGGAACAATACGAGACAGGCTACGCCGGGAGGCGGCAACGCATTCTGGGAGACCGGTCCGGTCCGGCCCGACCGGATACTGGAAGACCTCCGGGCCATCTTCGACGGCCGGGAGGTCCCCATGGAGTACTATCTGTCCGTGAAATAGGATCAGAACAGTTTCCCGCTGCCCCACTTGCTGGCGAGTCCTGCAAGCTCGTCGGCCGTGGCCGGCCGGTTCAACGCCTCCTTGCGCTCCTTTTGGAAGCGCTGCTTGAGGCGGGCGAACTGGCGCTTGGTGTCCAGGGTGAAGTCGCCGTTCTCGATCCAGGCGAAGTAGGAGGGTTCGCTCTCCCAGATCTCCCGGGCGGTGCGTCCCTTGTGCTTGCCGAAACTGATGGTGGGCTCGCCGTCGTCATTGTAGTACAGGCGTCCCGCGAAGTCCACGTTGCGGGCGCGGGCACCGATCTTGGAAAGGGCGTCCACGTCGTTCTTCAGGACTTCCTGCTGGTATTCGGTCGGCGCCTGATAGCGGTCCAGCTGGGCCTTGAGCACTTCATAGGTGGCCAGTGTGTCGGCCTCGGCCGTATGGGCGTTCTCGAAATCCTTCCCCCCGCAGTAAAACCGGTAGGCGGCGCGCAGGTTCCGTGGCTCCATGTGGTGGTAGATGTTCTGCACGTCCACCATCCTGCTCTCGTGCAGGTCGATGCCCTCGATGCAGCGGAGCATCTCCGCGGCCTTGTCGTGGGCCTTCGGGTCGGAAAGGCGCGTCTGGCAGTAGTCGCGCACGCGCTCGATCTCCTCCGCCAGCATGGGCAGGTCGAACTTCGTGGAGTTGAAGCCCGCGAGGTCGCTGCCGGAGAGCCATCCGGCCACTTCCGGGAGCACTTCGATGAACTTGGGGCAGTCCACCAGGTCCTCGTCCTTCACGCCGTTCACTTCCGACGCGCTTGGATTGATGGGGATGACGCGGTGGTTCCTGAAGTCCCAGGGCTTGATCTTCCAGGTCTTGACCTTGACCTCACCGTCCGGCATCGCTTTCACGAAGCTGAGTTCGATGATGCCGTCCGTGGCGATATTAAGGCCGGTGCTCTCGATGTCGAAGAAGAGCAGCGGCCTTGTAAGATTCAGTTCCATAGAGCTTTACGAAATCATGATCGGCATCAGGATGCCGCAGATCTTCTCGGTTTCGGCCTCTTCCTCGGCAGGGAGGATGAGGGCGGCGCGGCGGGCGTCCGCGAACTTGATCACGACCCCGTTGCAGCCCATGTTGGAGAGGATTTCCGTGAGGAAGGTGGACTTGAAGCCGATGGTGAGTTCGTCACCGGCGTAGTCGCACACGATCTTCTCATAGGCGGCGAGGGCGAAGCCCAGGTCCTGTGCCGACACTTCCAGCTGTCCTTCCTTGAGGGTGAGCTTGATGTGGTTGGAGGCCTTGTTGGAGCACACGGCCACGCGGCGGACGGTGTTCAGCAGGAGGGTGCGGTCGATCTTCAGGACGTTGGAGTTGTTCTGCGGGATGACGTCGCGGTATTTCGGGTACTTGCCCACGACCAGGCGGCAGATGAGCGTGGTGCCGCCGAAGGTGAACTGGGCGGAGCTGCCGTCGAACTGGACCTCCACCGTCTCCACGTCCTTGCCGATGATGCTGCGGAGCACGTTCGCAGGCTTCTTGTGCAGGATGAAGGAGGCTTTCTCGGAAGCCTTCACGTCCGGGGTGGTGTAGCAGATGAGCTTGTGCGAATCCGACGCCACGAGGGTGGTGGAAGCCGGATCGATGTCGAAGAAGATACCGTTCATCGCGGGGCGGATTTCGTCGTCGGCCGTGGCATAGACCGTGCCCTGGATGCCTTCCACGAGGCGCGCGGCCGGGAATTCCACTTTCTGCGCGTCCTCGCCGGTGCCCTTGATCTCGGGATAGTCGTCGGCCGGGAAGTAGGGGAGGACGGAATTACCGCTGGCCCAGGCGCACTCGAACGAACTGTCGTTGACGGTACGGATGCGGACGGGCTGGTCCGGGAGCTCCTTGAGGAGGTCGATCATATGACGGGCCGGGACGGCGATGCTGCCTTCTTCCTCGGCACCCTCCACCTCGATGGAAGTGCGGAGCGTGAGTTCTGAATCCGAGGCGGTGACCTCCAGGCGGCCGTCCTTCAGGACGAACAGGAAGTTCTCGAGGATCGGGAGGGGAGACTTGGACGGAATGGCCTTGGAAACGTCCAGGAGGCCCTTGAGCAAGTCGGTGCTGGAAATGTTCAGTTTCATATCGCGATGCTTATTGTCCGGTGGTTCGGGAGGGCCCTTGAAGGGTTCCTCGAATGACAAATATAAGAATTTTCTCGCAAATGGCATAAATCTTGAAAATTTTAGCGCGGCAAATAAACTGTGTACTATATGAAAAGAGGATTTTTAACCGTTCTGCTGTCGGTTCTCGCGGGAGGACTGACCGCCTTTGGCGTCGTGAAAGCCAATGAAAAGACCCTGGATCCCGTACGGCTCGTGAATGAGAATGGCAGCGTGGAATACCGTACTGTCAATCTGGCAGAATCCGACTATCCCGACTTCACCTATGCCGCCGAATCGGCCGTCCAGGCCGTCGTCTATGTGGAAGTGACCGTCCAGCAGACGACCCGACGCGGCATCGACCCGTTCGAGTATTTCTTCGGCTTCGGCGACGGCTACGGCTTCGGCCAGCCCCAGTCCCGAGAGGCGAAGGGCAGCGGCTCCGGCGTCATCATCCGTCCGGACGGCTACATCGTCACCAACAACCATGTCGTGTCCGGCGCCTCCAAGATCACCGTGACCACGAACGACAACCAGCAGTTCGACGCGACCGTCGTGGGTACCGACCCCGCCACCGACGTCGCCATCATCAAGGTCGATGCGCAGAACCTTCCTACCCTTCCGCTGGGCGACAGCGACCAGCTCCGCCTGGGCGAATGGGTCCTGGCCATCGGTTCTCCGCTCGGTGCCCAGCTCCGCAGCACCATCACCGCCGGCATCGTGAGCGCCAAGGGCCGCTCCATTCCCGACGGCAGCGGCGAATTCAAGATCGAATCCTTCATCCAGACCGATGCGGCCGTGAACCCCGGCAACTCCGGCGGCGCCCTCGTGAACAAGAAGGGTGAACTGGTGGGTATCAACACCGCTATCGTCTCCCAGACTGGCTCGTACACCGGCTATTCCTTCGCCGTCCCGGTGAACATCGTCAAGCGGGTGGCCGGCGACCTGATCGACTTCGGCTCCGTCAAGCGCGCCATGCTGGGCATCACCATGCAGCCCATCGATAAAAAAATTCAGGAAGAATTGAAACTTAATTCGATGAACGGCGTATATATTTACGAGGTTACGAAGGGAAGTGCCGCCGAAGAGGCCGGCCTGCACAAGGGCGACGTGATCATCGCCATTGACGGCCAGAAGATTACGGACGGTGCCTCCGTACAGGAGAAGGTCAACAGCTTCCATCCTGGCGACAAGGCTGTCATCACCTATATCCGTGACGGAAAGGAGAATACCGCCGAGGTGACCTTCCACGCCGCTGCCACTCAGAATGGCGAAACGGACGTGGATGGGTCGGTTGCTTTCTACGGTGCCCGCCTGAAGGCGATGGA
The DNA here is from genome assembly GCA_017464245.1 of Bacteroidales bacterium. Lineage (GTDB taxonomy): Bacteria > Bacteroidota > Bacteroidia > Bacteroidales > UBA932 > Cryptobacteroides. The sequence goes on from JAFUDV010000056.1 coordinate 28,273, forward strand.
TGCCGGGGAACTCAAGGCGAAGGGCCTGCGTTCCGGTGTGAAGATCGTCTCCGTGGGACAGGGAAAGATGGCCGAGGCCGGCGCTACCAGCGGTTCCGTCATCCTGTACGTGAATGACGAGCCCGTTTCGAAACCCGAAGACGTGATCGCCAAGGCGAAGAAGGCCCAGCGCGGCATCTACATCGAAGGTGTGGATGAAAACGGCAAGTCCTTCTATTTCGGCTTTGGCAAGTAAGGAACGGCCAAAGACAGCAATACCGTTACGGTCAGTTTCTTACGGAGACTGACCGTAATTTTTTATACATACATGAGACAGCTTAAGATTACAAAGTCCATCACCAACCGCGAGAGCGCATCCCTGGACAAGTACCTCCAGGAGATCGGCAGGGAAGAGTTGGTGACCCCGGAAGAGGAAGTGGAACTGGCCCAGCGCATCCGCAAGGGCGACCCCGTAGCCCTCGAGAAACTCACCCGCGCGAACCTCCGTTTCGTCGTGTCCGTCGCGAAGCAGTACCAGAACCAGGGCCTGAGCCTTCCGGACCTGATCAATGAGGGCAACCTTGGCCTCATCAAGGCCGCCGAGAAGTTCGACGAGACCCGCGGCTTCAAGTTCATCTCCTACGCCGTGTGGTGGATCCGCCAGAGCATCCTCCAGGCCCTCGCCGAGCAGAGCCGCATCGTGCGCCTCCCGCTGAATCAGGTGGGTTCCCTGAACAAGATCAACAAGGCCCTCTCCAAGTTCGAGCAGGAGAACGAGCGCCAGCCTTCCAACGAGGAACTGTCCGAAATGATCGACGTCCCCAAGGACAAGATCTCCGATACCCTCCGCGTGAGCGGCCGCCACGTTTCCGTGGATGCCCCGTTCGTGGAAGGCGAGGACAACAGCCTCCTGGACGTTCTCCCCAATGACGACTCCCCGATGGCCGACCGCGGCCTCGTGAACGAGTCCCTGAACACCGAGATCGAGCGCGCCCTGTCCACCCTGACGGACCGCGAGCGCGAGATCGTGAAGTCCTTCTTCGGCATCGGCTGCCAGGAGATGACCCTCGAGGAGATCGGCGAGCGCTTCGGCCTCACCCGCGAGCGTGTCCGCCAGATCAAGGAGAAGGCGATCCGCCGGCTCAAGAGCCCGTCCCGCAGCAAACTCTTAAAGGGATATCTCGGATAATGGCACCGGAAAAATTCATTCAGAATAAGTCCGCTGAAGCGATCAAGGCCTTGTACGGGGCCAATGTGCAGGCGGAGAGCCTCCAGGTCGCCGTGACCCGGAAGGAGTTCGAGGGCGACTACACCCTCGTGACGTTCCCGCTTCTGAAGATCACCCACAGCGCCCCCGACGCGACGGGGAACGCGATCGGCGCATGGCTCGTGGACAATGTCCCCGAGATTTCCGCCTATAATTCCGTGAAGGGGTTCCTGAACCTCTCCTTTTCGCCCGTTTACTGGGACGAGACTTTCGCCGAGATCGCCGCGGACGCGGACTACGGGCAGCTTCCCTCCACCGGAAAGCGGGTGATGGTCGAGTTCTCCTCGCCCAACACCAACAAGCCCCTCCACCTCGGTCATATCCGCAACAACCTTCTCGGTGACAGCGTGTCCCGCTTGCTGAAGGCCTGCGGCAACGAGGTCATCAAGTCCACGATCGTGAACGACCGTGGCGTGCACATCTGCAAGTCCATGCTGGCCTGGCAGAAGGAGTTCCAGGGCAAGACCCCGGAATCCACCGGCATCAAGGGCGACCACCTTGTGGGGGACTGCTACGTGGCCTTCGACAAGATGTACAAGGCCGAGGTCCGGCAGCTCATGGAGCAGGGAATGACCGAGGACGAGGCCAAGAAGGCCGCCCCTTCCCTGAAGGAGGCCCACGAGATGCTCGTCAAGTGGGAGAAGGAGGATCCGGAGGTCCGCGCCCTGTGGGCCATGATGAACGGCTGGGTCTATGCCGGTTTCGACGAGACCTACGCCGCCCTGGGCATCACCTTCGACCAGATGGACCATGAGTCCGAGACCTATCTCCTTGGCAAGGAACTGGTGCAGAAGGGGTTGGATGAGGGCGTGTTCGTTCGCGAGGCCGACGGTTCCGTGTGGTGCGACCTCACGGCCGACGGTCTGGACCGCAAGCTCGTTCTCCGTGGAGACGGCACTTCCGTCTATATCACTCAGGACCTTGGCACCGCCGAGCGCCGGTTTGCCAAGTACGACCTCGATTCCCACGTGTATGTCGTGGGTAACGAGCAGGACTACCACTTCCAGGTCCTGAAGCTCATCCTGAAGAAACTCGGTTTCGACTGGGCGGACCAGATCTACCACCTGTCCTACGGCATGGTGGAACTCCCGGAAGGCAAGATGAAGTCCCGCGAGGGAACCGTCGTCGATGCCGACGACCTCATCCAGAGCATGTACGAGGAGGCGAAGAAGACCTCCGAGGAAAGCGGCAAGCTCGCCGACCTGTCGGACGAGGAGAAGGAGCGCCTGTACCATGTCATCGGTCTTGGCGCCCTCAAGTACTTTATCATCAAGGTCGATCCCAAGAAGACGATGCTCTTCAACCCGAAGGAATCCATCGACTTCAACGGAAACACCGGCCCCTTCATCCAGTACACCCACGCCCGGATCTGCTCGATCCTCCGGAAGGCCACGGTCTCCTATGGCCCCGAGGACATCACGAACGACCTGGAACCCAGTGCGAAGGAAGTGCGCCTCATCAAGCTCCTGGGCCTGTTCCCGGCCAAGGTGGCGGAGGCAGGCAACGCTTTCAGCCCGGCGGTCGTCGCGAACTATGCGTACGACCTGGCAAAGGAGTTCAACCAGTACTATCACGACACCCCGATCCTCCGCGAAGAGGACCCGAAGGTCCTGAAATTCCGCTTGGAACTGATCTCCGTGATGGCCCGCACCCTCCGCACCGCGATGGGCATCCTGGGCATCGAACTCCCGGAGCGGATGTAGATCCATCCTTTGTCAATGAAGAATCGCCAGCCTTGCACGGGCTGGCGATATTCTTGTGTTGGGGGGGGGCTGAAAGCCTAGCTGATGAACTGGGCCTTGAGCAGCTCGATCTTCTCGGGGGCGTCGTCGCCCTTCGCGCCGAAGTAAAACTTGATCTTGGGCTCGGTGCCGGAAGGACGGACGGAGACGACGTCGCCGGCCGCGTTGAAGAACTGGAGGACGTTGGACTTCGGGAGTCCGGTCTCCTCGGGCTTGTTGTAATCGATGACCTTCACGAGCGGGCTGCCGGCGATCTCCTTGGGAGGGCAGGCGCGGTAGTCGGCCATGATCTTCTGGATTTCCTCGGCGCCGGTCTTGCCCTTGCGGACGATGTACACCATCTTCTCCACGTACAGGCCGTACTCCTTGTACACCTTCTGGAGGAGCTGGTAAAGGGTCATGCCCTGGTCGGCGGCCCAGGCGGCGCACTCGGCCACGGCACAGCCGGCGACCTGCGCGCACTTGTCGCGCACGAAGGAACCGAGGTTGAATCCATAGGATTCTTCGCCGCCGCAGATGAACGTGGACTTGCCTTCCTGGAGTTTCTGGATTTCGGCGATGTACTTGAAGCCGGTGAGGACGTTGTAGCACTTCACGCCGAAGTGTTCGCAGATGGCGGCGAGCAGTTCGGAGGTGACGATGGTCTTGACGCAGTACTGGTTGCCGTCCAACTTGCCGAGCTCCTGCCAGCGGGTGAGGATGTAGTAGGTGAGGAAGCTCCAGGTCTGGTTGCCGGTGAGCTGGACCATCCTGCCTTCGTTGTCACGGACGGCGATGCCCAGGCGGTCGGCGTCCGGGTCGGTGGCGAGGACGAGGTCCGCGCCCACTTCGTCGGCCTTCTCCAGGGCCATCTTCATGGCCGCGGGCTCCTCCGGGTTCGGGGAGACGACCGTCGGGAAGTTGCCGTCGTTGACGTCCTGCTCGGGGACATGGATGACGTTCTTGAAGCCGATGCGGGCGAGGGCTTCGGGCATGAGCCTGACGCCGCAGCCGTGCAGCGGGGTATAGACGATCTTGAGGTCCGCGTGGCGGGCGACGGATTCCGGGGACAGCATGAGGGAAAGCTGGTCCTTCAGGTAGCACTCGTCCACTTCGGCGCCCATGATCTCGATGCCGCCGGGGACGATCCCCTCGGCCGGGGTGAAGCGGACGTCGGCCGGGTCCTCGATCTTCGCGACCTCGGCGACGATGTCCTTGTCCACGGGAGCGGTGATCTGGCCGCCGTCGCTCCAGAAGACCTTGTATCCGTTATACTCCTTGGGATTGTGGCTGGCCGTGACCATGATGCCGGCGGTCGCGCCCTTGAAGCGGATGGCGTAGCTGAGTTCCGGAGTGGGACGCAGGGCGTCGAACAGGTACACGTGGATGCCGTTGTTGGAGAGGACGTCGGCGGAAATCTCGGCGAACAGGCGGGAATTGTTGCGGCTGTCGTGGGAGATGCAAACGCTGGCCGGGCCGGCGATATGCTGCTTGATGTAGTTTGCAAGGCCCTGGGTGGCCATGCCCACCGTGTACTTGTTCATCCGGTTGGTGCCCACGCCCATGATGCCGCGAAGACCGCCGGTGCCGAATTCGAGGTTCCGGTAGAAGGCATCCTCCAGGCCTACGGGATCGGTTTCCTGCAGTTTGCGGACTTCCGCCTTGGTCTCAGCGTCGAAGTTTCCTTCGAGCCAGCTCTTGACCACTTCCTTGTAATCTTTCATGTGTCTATGTGTTTTTAGTGTTATTGCCAATCATACAAATATAAGGATTATTGCTTATTTTTGCAATGCAAATGACGTTCTCCGATTTCATATTGCAGCACGAAGGCGACGATCCGGTCCGCCTCCTTCTCTCCAGGGACCGTTTCCCCGACGTGGACATGGACCTCGCAGCGACGACCCTGGAGGTGCGTTCCCGGCTCCGGACCAAGGTCCCGGAGTGGTACGCCGTCCCGTCACTGGTTTATCCTTACCGGCTCTCCGGCGAACAGTGCAGTTCAAGTGAGACCGCCAGGTATAAGGCAATGGTTTGCGGGAGCAGTTTGGTCCCCGAACCGTCGCTTTGCGACCCCTCCCCTAAATGGGCCCCACCCGCGTTTGTGGCCGCGGGTGGCCACAGGGTCGGGGACCAAACCGCTCCCGCAAATGATCGTTTGAGAATTGCTGATCTGACCGGGGGAATGGGGGTGGATGCGTGGGCGTTCGCGCAAGTTGCCACGGAGGTGCTGTATAATGAGATGAAGGTGGAGTTGGCGAATGCGACGGAATTGAATTTCAGGGAGTTGGGGGTGAAGAACGTGCGGTTCCGGAATGAAAGGGTGGAGCCGGGGAAGGTGCGGGAAGTGCTCGATGGGTTCGAGCCGGATGTCATTTTCCTGGATCCGGCGCGTCGGGCGGAGGACGGACGGAAGGTGTTCCTCATCGAGGACTGCCAGCCGGATGTGCTGACGCTGCTTCCGGAGCTTTTCGCGGCGAGCCGGTTCGTGCTGCTCAAACTTTCGCCGATGGCGGACATCACGATGGCCTGCAAGCGGCTCTCGCCTGTGCGGGAGGTGCATGTGGTGGCTGCAGGAGGGGAGTGCAAGGAACTGCTGTTCCTCCTGGACCGGGAATGGTCCGACACCCCTGTGACCTTCATTGTCGAAGGCGGCGCTGTGATGGAGATTCTCGGTCAGGCCGGGAATGACGTGGCGTTTGGTCTCCCCATACCTGGGCAGTTTCTCTTCGAGCCCGGAAAGGCCCTGCTCAAGGCCGGGGCGTTCGATCTGCCTTGCGACCGGTTCGGATTGACCAAGGTGGGACAGCATACGCATCTGTATGTGGGTGGGGAGGTCCCGGAGCAATTGCGCCCGTTCGGAAAGGTGTTCGAAGTTCTGGAGGTGCTGCCCTTGAACAACCGGACGATGAAGGAGGCCGGGAAGCGCTGGCCGAAGGCAGAGGTGACGGCCCGGAACGTGCCCATGACCTCCGAGGTGCTGCGGAAGAAGACCGGCTGCGCCTCGGGCGGGGACATCCACCTGTTCGGCGTCCGGGCCGATGCCGCCACGGAGGCGGGCAATTATTTGATAATAACCAAGAAATATCCATCTTCCAAAACAGATAGACCATGACAAGGACCGACACTTCTTTCTGGAAATGGCTCCTGCTTTTCATCGCGGGCTGCCTCCTGTTCCTTTTCGCATACGGATTCTCATCCGTTCCGACGGCCCTGGATGAGGCCATCGGCATGCCGGTCTGGTTGCAGGCCATCCTGTGTGCCCTGACTTCCGCCGGCGTGCTGGGGCTCTATGCGCTGTGGTGGAAATGGACCGAGAAGCGGGCGGCGGCGGACCTTCCCCTGCGCCGGCTGGCCGGGGATACGGCCCTTGGCTTCGGCATCGGCATTCTCTTCTTCATCCTGGTGACGGGATGCATCGCCCTCCTGGGCGGATACCGCATCGATCGCATTTCCTGGGACTGGAATGCGCTGGTCAAGAGCCTGTTCATGTTCCTGGTCGTCGGAGTCGGGGAAGAGGTCCTGTTCCGCGGCATCGTGTTCCGGATGGTCGATGACCGGTGGGGGACCGCCGTCGGCCTCATCGCATCGGCCCTGATCTTCGGCTTCGTCCATATCACCAATGACAACGCTACGGTATGGTCCTCCCTGGCCATCGCCGTCGAGGCCGGCCTCCTGCTGGGTGCTGCCTATAAGTGGTCCGGCACCCTGTGGCTTCCCATCGGCATCCACTGGGCCTGGAACTACTTCCAGGGCCCGGTTTTCGGCTTTGCAGTCTCGGGAAACGGCACCCCGTCCCTCATCACCCCTGTCATCCAGGGTTCCGACTGGCTCACCGGCGGCTCCTTCGGCGCCGAAGCCTCGATCCCCGCTTTCGTCCTGGGCCTCGCCCTCGCTATTTTGTTCTTGTATTCTCGGAAACGTACTGACGGCACCAGTCGGTAAGGGGACATTCCGCACATTTGGGGGCCCGGGCGGTGCAGGTATAGCGTCCGTGTAAGATGAGCCAGTGATGGGATTTCGCCCGGAGGTGCTCCGGAATGTGCCGCTCCAGGTCGCGTTCCACCTCCAGGGGCGTCTTTCCGTCGGACAGCCCCAGCCGGTGCGAGACCCGGAAGACATGGGTGTCCACGGCAATGACGGGCTTGTCATAGACGATGGAGGCGATGACGTTCGCCGTCTTTCGTCCCACGCCGGGCAGGGTCATCAACGCGTCGATGTCGGAAGGGACTTCGCCGCCGAAATCGGCCAGCAGCTTCTGCGCCATGGCAATCAGGTGCTCCGTCTTGGAGTTCGGATAGGAAACGCTTTTCACATAGGGGAATACCTCATCGAAAGTAGCGGCCGCCAGGTCCTGGGGAGTGGAGAAGCGTTCGAACAGGGGAGGGGTGACAAGGTTTACCCGGCGGTCGGTGCACTGGGCCGACAGGATCACCGCCACGAGCAGCTGGAACGTGTCCGTATAGTGGAGTTCGGTCTCCGCGACGGGCCGGTTGGCCTTGAACCAGCCGATTACGGCGGAAAAGCGTTCTTTCCGGGTCATATCGTCAGGTCCAGGTCGAAGGTGTTGTCTTCGAAAAGCTCCTCGCAGTGCTCGTCGGCGCAGGAAAAGACGCGCCCGGGATACCGTTCGAAGATGGAACGGTTATGGGTGACCATGACGATGGCGGTGCCGTCCTCGTTGAGTTTCCTCAGGAGTTTCTGGATGCCGTCGGCCGTTTCACCGTCCAGGTTGCCCGTAGGCTCGTCGGCGATGATGACCTGGGGCTTGTTCAGCAGGGCGCGGGCGATGGCGATGCGCTGCTGCTCGCCGCCGGAAAGCTGGTGCGGCATCTTGTGGGCCTTGGTCTCCATGCCTACGTCCTCGAGGACCTCGGTGATCCGGGAGGCGATTCCGCTGCGGTCCTTCCAGCCGGTGGCGCGCAGGACGAACTCCAGGTTCGCCTCCACGCTGCGGTCCATCAGCAGCTGGAAGTCCTGGAACACTACGCCCAGGCGCCGACGCAGCATCGGTATGTCTTTTGTACGGATTCCCCGGAGGTTGAATCCGCAGACGGTCCCTTCGCCGCTCAGCAGGCGGTTCTCCGCCGTCATCGTGCGGATGATGGAGGTCTTTCCGGTGCCCACCTTGCCAACGATATAGACGAAGTCGCCCGGATGGATGGCCATGTCCAGGCCGTAGATGACGACGTTCTCCCCGTTGAGGATATCGGCGCCGCTGAATCGGATGATGGGTTCCATTGCGTTTTTGGACTGTATAGGACAAAGATAATCAGAAAATTTCGTAAATTTGTAAAATAATAACCTTGACGATGAAGAAAAGAACCATACTGGCCGCCGCGGCCGCTCTCCTGGTTGCCGCAGCCTCCGCCCAGACCCCGGAATACCGCCGGGCCGTGGAACTCTACGAAGGCGGCATGTATGCCGAGGCCGCCCGCCTGTTCGCCGGCCTTCCCGGCAGCGAGGCCGAGGGATACGCCGCCCTGTGCGCCATCGAGCAGCGAACGCCCGGCTACGAAGCCATTGCCGAATCATTCCTGGACCGCTGGCCCGAATCCCTCCTGGTCCCCCAGGTGAATTTCCGCTGGGGACAGGACCTTTTCGACCGTGGGCTGTATGAGGATGCCGCGTACCGTTTCGGCTGTGTTTCCCAGGAGGAACTCTATCCCGCCCAGGTCTCCGAATTCGCCTATAAGAAGGCCTACAGCTCTTTCGGTGCCGGCGACCTTTCCCTCGCCCGGATGCAGTTCCAGAAGATGCAGTCACTGCCTTATTCCGACTATACCGCTCCTTCCGAGTATTCGCTGGGATATGTGTGCTACTCCCAGGGCGACTTCCGCGAAGCGGCCGACTGGTTCGCCAAGTCCGCGGCCGACCCCCGCTTCACCCAGCTGGCGAACTACTACATCCTCGAATGCCGGTTCATGGAGAAGGACTACGACTATGTCGTGAAGTTCGGCGAAGACCTTTTCGGCAAGGTCCCGGAGGACCGTCAGCCGCATCTGGCACGGATCATGAGCGAGTCCTACCTGGTCCTCGGCGATACGGAAAAGGCCCGTTCCTACTACCAGAAGAACCTCGAGAGCAAGGCTGTCCGCAACCGGTCGGACTATTTCCATGCCGGCTCCGTGATGTATGGCGTGAAGGACTGGCAGGGCGCTGTGGACAACTTTTCCCAGATGCCCGAGCGTACGGATTCCCTGGGCCAGATCGCGAACTACCAGATGGGGTACAGCTACATCCAGCTCCGGAACAAGGTGGCTGCGATGGAGGCCTTCAAGGACGCCGCGGCCCTGGGCTACGACAAGGAGATCCAGGAGGATGCGTATTTCAACTATGCGAAACTTGCCTTCGACCTGAACGGTGACGTCTCCGCCTTCAACGACTACATGAAGCGCTACGACGCCCTGGCGAAGGGCGACCAGATCTACAGCTACATGGCGATGGCCGCCCTGGCGAACCATGACTACGAGGCCGCCGTGGAGGCTTACGACAATATCGACGAACTGGATCCCCGGATGCAGTCCAACTACATGAAGGCCTATTTCCTCCGGGGCCAGCAGCTCATCGAGAAGGGCTCCTGGCGGGATGCCGTGCCGCGCCTGAAGGCGGCAGCCTACTACAGTTCCCGTCACGACCCGTTCAACCAGCTTTCCCGCTACTGGGCGGCTGAATCCAGTTTCCGGGACGAGAAGTACGACGATGCCCGCAACGTGCTGATGGACCTGTACAACCTGTCGGCCCTGGACGGCAAGCCGGAAGGAGACCTCATTCCCTACAACATCGCCTACACCTACTTCAAACAGGGGGACTATCCCGCTGCCCTGAAGTGGTTCAACAACTTCCTGGAAGGCCGTCACGACGCCTTCGGGGCCGATGCTGAGACACGCATCGGCGACTGCTACTTCTTCCAGAAAGACTATACGACCGCCATCGCCGCCTTCGAGCGCAAGCTCGCCGACTATCCGGATGCCGATGACATCTATCCGTATTTCCGCGCCGGCGTGGCGTCCGGCCTGGTCCGTGACTTCCCGCGCAAGGTCCGGTTCCTGGAGCGGGTGAAACAGGCTTCACCGTCCGCCCCGTATTACTCCGAGGCGATGTACGAACTGGGGCGGGCCTATGTCTCCGTCGGGGAAGAGGAGGACGCCGTCCGCGCCTTCCGGACTCTCCGCACTGCGACGACGGATCCCGAATATGCCACGAAAGCCCTCCTCGAGCTGGCGATGATCGCCCGCAACGGCGGGAACGATTCCCAGGCCCTGGCCTACTACAAGCAGGTGGCCGAACAGGGCGGGGACCATGCCGACGACGCGCTGCTCGCCATCGAGTCCATCTACCGTACCCGTCAGGAGCCCGACGCCTATCTCGCCTATGTCAACAGCCTGGGCGACAAGGCTTCCCGTACCGATGCCCAGAAGGAGGACGTGTATTTCGGAACGGCCGAGGAGATCTTCCTGGCCGGCAACTATGCGAAGGCCGAATCGACCTTCCGCAGCTATCTCGAAAAGTATCCGGAAGGGGCCAAGGTGCCCCAGGCCGAGTTCTACCTGGCCGAGAGCTACCGTGGCCTCGGCGACAAGGAGAAAGCCTGCGACCACTATGTCGCTGCCCTGGACAAGGGACTGGACGGCTCTTTCCTGGAAACGGCCTGCCTGCACTATGGCGACCTTGCCTATTCCCTGGGCCGTTACGGAAAGGCCTATGGCGCCTACAGGAAGCTCAGGGACGTGGCGCGGCTGGAAGACAACCGCCTCGCCGCCGACATGGGCCTGATGCGCTCCGCTTTCCGCGCCCGTGAGTATGCCGATGCGATCGATGCTTCCGGCAGTATCCGTTCCAACCGCCAGGCGACGGCCGCCCAGCGCCGGGAGGCCGAGTATGTCCGCGCGAAGTCCTGTCTCGGGATGAGCCGTCGTGCGGAGGCCTACGGTATCTTCGAGCAGCTGGCCAAGGAACCTTCCACCGCGGAAGGCGCCGAGTCCGCCTATCTGATCATCCAGGACCAGTTCGACCGGGCCGATTTCGCCGGCATCGAGGAGAAAGTCTATGATTTCGCGGCCAAGGCCGGCGGCCAGAACTACTGGCTGGCAAAGGCTTTCATCGTCCTCGGCGACACCTTCGCGGAGAACGGCAACATGGCCCAGGCCAAGGCGACCTTCGAGAGCATCAAGTCCGGCTACACCCCGTACGGACCCGAGGACGAGGTGCTGGACCAGGTCAACCTCAGGCTCAAGAAACTTTAAACAGACGATTACGATGAGACAGCATATCCTTGCAACCGGTTTCGCGGCGGCACTGACCGCCCTCGCCTATGGACAGAACCTCAACCCCACCGTGGAGGTGACGAATGCCTACGAAGGCGGCGCCTCCTCCATCGTCAAGCCTCTCCAGAAAATGGCCGTGCCGGATTCGGTAACGACTTTCAACCTGGATTTCGACTACGCGGTATTCGACAATCCCTACCGTGGGGCCTATGAATTCAAGCCGTATTATGTGCAGTTGAAACCGGCTCCGAAGCCTTCCACCGAGAACAGGTTCTATCTCCGTGCCGGCGCAGGCTTCACCCTGCATCCGGAGCTGGACCTGGTGTGGACCCCGCTGAGGAAGGAAGCGTTCCAGATGGACGTGTATGCCACGCATCATTCCTACTTCGGCCGCTATCACCAGTTCGCGCCGGAAGCGGCGGGGGAGGGCGCCTATGTCTTCAAGCCGACGGGCGGGAAGATGGACGGATACCTCTCCGACACCCGTGTCGGGATCGACGGCCGTTATGGCTGGGACGGCGGCGAGGCGACCCTCGACGTCTCCTACCGCCACCGGATGGCAGACGATGCCTTCCGGTACCAGAAAATGGGCGGATTCGCGGCTGTGGGCCGTGTCCGCTCCCTTCCCTCCGATGCTCCGCATTTCCTGTATGACGCGAAAGTGGACTACCATTTCCTGGGCAGCGACCTGTCCAAGGCCATGGTCGTCGCCCCGCTGGAGCAGACCTTTTCCGAAAGCCGCTTCCGCTTTGATGGAACCTTTGGCCCGGTGCTGGATGCGGACCGCCGGATCGTTGCCGACGTGAACATGCAGATCGCCCGCTACAGGGGCGACCTTGCCGGCTACACGGGCATCCTTTCCCTGACGCCCAAGTATGAATTCGCCTTGAACGACTGGCGTTTCAGCCTGGGTGCCAAGGTCTCCACCCTGATCTACTCCGACGACTATTCCGTCTGGCCCGATGCGTACCGCCACAAGTCCGGCCGCATTTTCCCCGACGTCCATATCGACTACCATCTCCTGGACGACCGTCTGATCCTGCAGACTTCCGCTACGGGCGGGGACCGCTTCAACACAGTGTCGGGTGCTTTCTATGCCCATCCTTTCTCCTACCTGGACCTGTATGGCCATTCCCTGGAGCGGATCCGGGCCATGGTCGGCGCCCGCGGCAACATTGCCAGCCGTTTCCGTTATGACCTCCAGGCCGGGTACGCCCGTTGGAGCCGGACTCCGCTGGAGGGTTTCATGAATGACGCCGACATCTCATCGTCGTACTATGATCCGGATGCCGTCCTCCACTACATGCCCGCCGTCTTCGAATCGGACCCTTTCAATCTCCTGTTCGCTGAACTGGATTATGGCTGGAAATCGGAGAGCGTTACGGTGGACGGCAAGCTGGCCTATCGCTGGACGAACCTGGCGGAGGAAGGCATCGGCTTGGCGGGCACTTTCGCTCCTGCCGCTTTTACGGGCTGCATCCGCCCTGCCTGGCATTGGGGCGAACGCTTTGCCGTCGGAACGGACATCGCGTGGTCCACTTCCCGGAAGTCCGGCATCTATTCCGTCCCCGGCTGGGTGGACCTGGGCCTTTTTGCCGAGTATCATTTCACCCGCAGCCTGGGCTTCTGGGCCAAGGGCGGCAACCTGCTGAACCAGGCGGTCCAGCGCACCCCGCTCCATGCTGAGGCCGGCATGTATTTCACCGCCGGAGTGGTCTTGAATTTCTAGGAAAAAATTGCTATATTTGCATGTTTATAATGAAACGTGCAAAATATGGCAGATATTGAGGAATTGAAGCAGGCTGAGGAGCAGTATTCAGCAAACAGCATCCAGGTTCTGGAAGGTCTCGAGGCGGTGCGCAAGCGCCCCTCCATGTATATCGGCGACATCGGTGAGCGCGGTCTCCACCATCTGGTGTACGAGGTCGTGGACAACTGTATCGACGAGGCAATGGCCGGCTTCTGTACGGACGTGGAAGTCACGATCCTCGAGGACAATTCCGTGCGGGTGAAGGACAATGGCCGCGGTATCCCGACCGGCATGCACGAGAAAGAACACCGCAGCGCCCTGGAAGTCGTCCTGACGGTCCTCCATGCGGGCGGTAAGTTCGACAAGAACAGCTACAAGGTGTCCGGCGGTCTTCACGGCGTGGGTGTCTCCTGCGTGAACGCCCTCTCCGACCTCCTCATTGCGGAGGTCCACCGCGAGGGCAAGATCTTCGAACAGCGCTTCTCCAAGGGTAAACCTCTCGGACCCGTCCAGGTGATCGGCACGACTTCCGAGAGTGATACGGGAACCACCATCACCTTCCATCCCGATGCCACGATCTTTACCCAGACGATCGTGTATAAGTATGAAACCCTGGCGAACCGTCTCCGCGAGCTGGCTTACCTGAACAAGGGCATCCGCATCACGCTGACGGACCTCCGCGAAATGGTGGACGAGTTCGAAACCGCCGAGGACGGCGAGCGCAAAGCCACCGGCCGGCAGGTCCATCGCAGCGACGTGTTCTACTCCGAGCACGGCCTCCGTGAGTTCATCGACTATCTGGACGCCGGCGAACCCAAGCTCATTCCCGAGCCCATCACTGTGACCTCCGACAAGGTCATTCCCATCGACATCGCCCTCCAGTACAACCAGGGCTTCCGCGAGCGGATCTACTCCTATGTGAACAACATCCATACGATCGAAGGCGGCACGCACCTGCAGGGCTTCAAGATGGGCCTCTCCCGTTCGCTGAAGAATTACGCGGAGAAGAACAATCTCCTCGCGAAATTCAAGGGCGACCTTTCTCCGGAGGACTTCCGCGAAGGCCTCACCGCCGTCATTTCCGTGAAGGTGGCCGAGCCCCAGTTCGAGGGCCAGACGAAGACCAAGCTGGGCAACCCGGAGGCGACCTCCGCCGTCTCCCAGGCGACGGCCGCCGCCCTGGACGCCTATCTGGAGGAGCATCCCAAGGAGGCGAAGACCATCGTGGAGAAGATTGTCCTCGCCGCGACGGCCCGTGCCGCCGCGCGCCGTGCCCGCGAACTGGTCCAGCGCAAGTCCCCGATGGGCGGCGTGGGCATGCCGGGCAAACTGGCCGACTGCTCCGAACGCGACCCCGAACAGTGCGAACTCTTCCTCGTGGAGGGTGATTCCGCAGGCGGAACCGCCAAGCAGGGCCGCGACCGCCGCATCCAGGCCATCCTGCCGCTCCGCGGTAAGATCCTGAACGTGGAGAAAGCCGCTCAGGACCGTGCTTTCGAGAGCCAGGAAGTCCGCAACATCTACACCGCCCTCGGCGTCACCGTGGCGCAGGAGGACGAGAACGGCGAGAAGCGCATGGACCTCTCCAAGCTCCGCTACCACAAGGTCATCATCATGACCGATGCCGATGTGGACGGCTCCCACATCGCCTGCCTGATCCTCACGTTCTTCTTCCGCTACATGTTCGACCTTATCAAGAACGGATACGTGTACCTGGCCACTCCGCCGCTCTATCTGGTGAAGAAAGGCAAGGAGGAAGTCTATTGCTGGACCGACGGGCAGCGGGACGAGGCGATCGACCGGCTGGGCCGCGGAACCGAGAAGGGCGTGACCGTGCAGCGGTACAAGGGTCTGGGCGAAATGTCCGACACCCAGCTGTGGGAGACGACCATGGACCCGTCCCGCCGCGTCCTGCGGCAGATCACCATCGAGAACGCCGCAGAAGCGGAGCGCACTTTCTCGATGCTGATGGGCGACGATGTCCCGCCTCGCCGTGCCTTCATCGAAGAGAACGCACACTATGCGAATATCGATGCCTAAAATACCCCGGCGGATCCTTCCGCTGGCCGTTGTTTTCGCAGTCCTCGTGCTCCTGATGCCGAGGACCGCGAAATTCAATTATGACTACCGCAAGGGGTCGCCCTGGCCGTACGAAGACCTCGTCTCCCAGTTCGACTTCCCCATCCTCAAGACCGAGGAGCAGATGATTGCGGAGCGGGAGGCGGCCGACATGGGCACGATCCCGTATTACCGGTATTCCGACGAGGTGGTGAACAACACCCTCAAGTCCCTCCAGGGCCTGGAACTCGGCCGTTACGGACGGATCCGTCCGGACATCGCATCCGAACTGACGGACATCTATTCCAAGGGCGTCATCTCTGACGCCAAGGTGAAGCTGAACCGGGATTTCGCGGAACTCTCCGAGGAAGTGATCTATGTCCAGCGGAACAAGCGGGCTTCCAAACTCCCCCGTACGGAGGTGTACAAGGTCTCCGATGCCCGGAACCGGCTTCTCGCCGGCGTATCCCGGACGTATCCGGACATGAACCTGGATTCCCTGTTCAAGCGTTCCGGGGTATATGACCTTGTGGTCCCGAACCTTCTGTTCGACCGCTCCATGACCGAACTCAGCCATGCGGAGTCGGCGGATTACGTATCCCCGACCTCCGGCTACATGAGCGCGGAACAGAAGATCGTTTCCAAGGGGGAGATCGTCACGCCCGAGATTGCCCAGACCCTGGATTCCTACAAGGCCGAATACAACAAGGTCTTCGGCTATGACGGCCCCCGGATCTTCCTGTGGCTGGGGAACATGCTCATCGCCCTGGCCCTCGTGGTCATCCTGTATTTCTGCATCTTCTTCACCAACCGGGAGATCTTCACCCAGCACAACCGGTATTACTATCTGCTCACCGTCTTCACCCTCGCGGCCGTCGTCGCTTTCCTGGTGGAGCGCATCGCCCCGTCGCTGGTGTACCTGATGCCATTCACGATCGTGGTCCTGTACCTGCTTGCTTTCTTCAAGAAGCGGGTCGTCCTTCCGGTGTACATGGTGTCGCTGCTGCCCCTGCTGCTGTTTTCCGGAAACGGCGTGGAACTCTTCTCTACCTTCCTGTGCGCCGGCATCGTGTCCATGAACACGTTCAAGTACTATAACCGGGGCTGGCTCCAGTTTGTCAACGCCCTGGTCATCTTCGGCGTGGAACTCGCGGTCTTCGTGGGATTCCGCCTGATCGACGCGGGACACAGCCTGGTTTGGCAGAATGTCCTGTTCCTGTTCATCGGCGCCCTCCTGACCGTGGCCCTGTATCCGTTCACCTCCCTGTTCGAGCGTATCTTCAACC
>JAFUDV010000057.1 GCA_017464245.1 Bacteroidales bacterium
CCTGGTGAACGCCTGGTTCGAGAGCGTGTCGGGCTTCACCACCACCGGCTCCATCATCCTGGAGGACGTGGAGGCGCTTCCCCGGAGCCTGCTGTTCTGGCGGTCCTCCACGCATTTCATCGGGGGCTTGGGTGTCGTGGTGTTCCTCCTGCTGATCATCCCCAACTCCTCGCCCGTCCGCCTGCGCCTGACCAATATGGAACTCTCCTCCCTGGCGCGGGATGACTACCGTTCCCGGGCCAACAAGACCGTCTTCATCTTCGCCTGGGTGTATCTGGGCATCTGCGCGCTCGCCTTCGTGTGCTACCTGCTGGCCGGGATGTCTCCGTTCGACGCCATCAACCACGCTTTCACCGTATGCGCGACGGGCGGCTTCTCCACGCGGAACCTGTCCATCGGCCATTTCCGGTCGGAACTCATCTCCTCGCTCACGATCGTGTTCATGTACCTGGCCTCCATCCATTTCGGCCTCATCTTCATGACGCTGGCGAACCGGTCGCTGCGTCCCCTGAACAACCCTGTCCTGCGGTTCTATACGCTGGGCCTGGTCATCTGTTCGGTCCTGGCTTCCGTCTCCCTCAAGATGGAGAGCGTGGACGCCACCTGGGCGCGTGCCTTCCTGGACGGGACCTTCCATGTGGTGAGTTACGCGTCCACCACCGGTCTCGCCATCAGCGACAATTCCGCCTGGCCGGTGCTGCCCTGCTTCATCCTGGTGATCTGCAGCCTGGTGTGCGGATGCTCCGGCTCCACCACCGGCGGCCTCAAGGCGGACCGGGTCATCGTCCTGTTCCGGGCGGTGCGGATGCAGATCGTCAAGACGCTGTATCCCTCCTCCGTGTTCGAGGTTAAGTTCGGACGCCGCATCCTGCGTGACGAGGAGGTGTATCCGCAGGTCCTGTACATCGCCCTGTTCTTCCTGCTGATCGGGCTTTCCTCCGTCCTGTGCGTCCTGTTGGGGGACCCGAACCAGCACGCCCTGCTGGGCTCGCTCGCCTCGCTGGCGAACGTGGGCCCTTCCCTGGGTGAAATCGGCTCCCTGGGCAACTACAACGCGGAACCGAATGCCCTCAAGTTCATCTTCACCCTGGACATGTTCCTGGGGCGCGTGGAGATCTATCCGGTCTTCGCGGTCGTGGCCAGCATTTTCCACCGGAGGTAGCCATGGACCGGGCGGGATTCCTGTACGATGAGTTCCTGAAGCGGTTCCCTTATGAACCGACACCCTGCCAGGACCGCCTGCTGCGGGATTTGGGGGAGTTCCTGACGGGGGACGATGCCGACATCCTCGTGGTAAACGGCTATGCGGGTACCGGAAAGACGACGGCGCTCGCCGCGGTGGTATCCACTTTCACCGCCCTCCATACCCCCTGCATCCTGATGGCACCGACGGGACGTGCCGCGAAGGTCCTGTCCAATTATACCGGCCGGCCGGCGTCCACCGTCCACAAGCAGATCTATCGGCAGAAGTCCCACGGAGACGACGGCTTCGGCCAGTTTTCCCTGGCGCCGAACAAGGCGAAGGGGACGCTGTTCATCGTGGACGAGGTCTCGCTCATCGGCATCGACGGCGGGGAACGGCCGGGGGGGGCGGCCTTCGGCTCCGGGAATCTCCTGGAGGACCTGATCCTATATTTCCGCTCCGGGGTGGATTGCCGGATGATCCTCGTCGGGGACGCGGCGCAGCTCCCTCCCGTGGGACTGGACTGCTCGCCGGCCCTTTCGCCCGATTACATGTCCGGCGTGGGCGGCGTCCGTTTTACGGAACTGCGGACGGTCGTGCGCCAGCAGGCCGGATCGGGCATCCTCGTGAATGCGACCCGCCTGCGGGAAATCCTGGAGGAGGACTGCGAGATCCCCCTGGACGAACTGGGACTCACGGTCAAGGGTTTTCCCGACATCGAACGCCTCACCGGCGGCGAACTCATCGAGACGCTGTCCGATGCCTACAGCCGCTACGGTGAGGACGGAACCGTGGTCCTGTGCCGGTCCAACAAGCGGGCGAACCGCTACAACGCCGGCATCCGCGCGCAGGTGCAGTTCCGGGAGGAGCGCCTCGTGCGGGAGGACAAGCTCATGATCGTGAAAAACTGCTATCATTTCGCCGACAAACTGGAAGGGACGGACTACATCGCCAACGGCGATATCTGCAAACTCATCCGGATCGGCGGCTATGAGGAACGCTACGGCCTCCATTTCGCCGATGCGCGTCTCTCCTTCCCGGACTACCAGGACCAGGAGATCGTCGCGAAGGTCCTCCTGGATACGCTGGATGCGGAAGCACCGTCGCTGACTTATGAGCAGTCCAACGCCCTTTACCAGGGCGTCAGCGCCGATTACGCGCACCTGTCCACCAAGAAGAAACGCTACGACGCGGTCCGTGAAGACCCTTTCTTCAACGCCCTCCAGCTCAAGTATGCGCAGGCCATCACCTGCCACAAGTCCCAGGGCGGCCAGTGGGACTGCGTCTTCATCGACAACCCTTTCTGGCAGGATTACCTCACTCCCGACGACCTCAAGTGGCTGTACACGGCCCTGACCCGTGCCGTGAAGAAAGTCTATCTCGTGAACTTCAAGGACGAACTATTCCATTGACACCATGAATATCAAGAAGCTGCTGCTGGGCCTGGCCCTCTGTTCCCTAGCCGGTCCTGCTCTCGCGCAGGAGTTCAACCGGATGCCGTATGCATACAAATGGCTGAACGACAAGGAAGTCGTTTTTACCTATAACGGCCGTTACACGGATGACGAGGGCTTCAAGCTGGTGATGCCCAAGGGAAAGAAGGTGGAAGGCGTGCAGGCGCCGGAGAAGTATGCGGACTTCCCGCTGCATCCGGAAGGCGCCGTGAACCTGACCTATTCGCCGGACTCCACGATGCTGGCCTTCACCCGGGACAACGACCTTTATGTGGTGACCATCGAGGGTGGGCGCGAATGCCGGCTCACCTTTGACGGGACGGCGACCGTGATGAACGGATACGCTTCCTGGGTCTATTATGAGGAGATTCTGGGCCGTGCCTCCCGCTACTGCGCGTTCTGGTGGTCGCCGGACAGCCGCCGCCTGGCCTTCTACCATTTCGACGATACGGAAGTGCCCATGTTCCCGATCTATTCGCCCTTCGGACAGGACGGAAAGCTCCGGGAAACGCACTATCCCAAGGTGGGGGAGAAGAACCCCGAGGTGAAGGTGGGCTTTGTCGATGTCCCCGCCGCCCTGGAGGGCCGTCCGGAGATCGTCTGGGCCGATTTCGACGAGAAGGAGGACCAGTATTTCGGCATTCCTTTCTGGTCGGACGACTCCCGGACTTTCTATGTCGCCCATGAGCCCCGCATCCAGAATACGCTGGACCTGTATGCGGTGTCGCCCGTGGACGGAGGAAAGAAAGTCCTCTACCACGAGACCTATCCCACCTGGCTGGACTGGATCGAGGGCATGCTCTTCACCGGGAACGGCCTGTACATGGTCCGCAGCTTCGAGACGGGATGGCAGCAGGTCTATTTCCTGGGTTATGACGGGTCCCTGCGCCGCCTGACCGACGGGCCCAACTGGCGCGTCGCCCTGGTCCGTGCGGAAGAGGACGGGACGGTCTATTTCACAGCCCAGCGCGACCCGCTGCATGTCCGCCAGGCCTTGTACAAGGTCACCCCGAAAGGGGAGATGATTCCCCTGACGGACGAATCCATGAGCGTCGCGGGCGTTCGGTTCTCCCCGGACGGAAAGTATTTCGCTGCGCAGACTTCCAATCTTTCCACGCCTACGCAACTGCGTGTGTATCAGACTTCAAAGCCCGCCCGGAACTGGCTTGTCGCGGACCAGAAGGGGCCTCAGTACGAGCCGTCCAAGTATTCTCTCGGGCAGGTGTGCACCATCACCCACGACGGGTTCGAGCTTCCCGGGGTCATCTACTACCCGGCGGGCTTCGACCCGGCGAAACGCTATCCGGTCCATGTGGACATCTACGGCGGTCCGGACTCGCCGCAGGTCCATGACCGTTGGGCGTCACCGCAGCGCTATGCCTGGTACGCCGAGAACGGCATCATCGAGTTCATCGCGGACTGCCGCGCCGCCGGCCACAACGGCCGCGCCGGCCTGGACTGCATCTACAAGCAGCTTTCCACGGTGGAGGTGGAGGACTTCGTCGCCTGGGCCCGGTGGCTCCAGTCGCTCCCGTATGTGCAGGGAGACAAGATCGGCGTGGAAGGCTTTTCCTTCGGCGGGACGATGACCACGCTCCTGGTCGCGACGGCCCCCGATGCCTACCATTACGGCATCGCGGGCGGAGGCGTGTATGACTGGATGCTTTACGACACCCATTATACGGAGCGCTTCATGAGCACGCCGGAGGACAATGGGGAAGGGTACCAGCGCACCCGTACCGTGGACCGGGTGGGCACCTATCCCGCCCGTCCCGCCGGTTCCGCTCCGGCGGAAGGGACGGTCTCCGACGGATCCGTGATGCTCAAGCTCACGCACGGTACCGGTGACGACAATGTCCATTTCCAGAATACGCTGCAGCTCATCGACGCCCTGCACCGGATGGGCGCCGACTTCGACTTCATGGTCTATCCCGACGGCATGCACGGCTACCGGGGCTATCAGGGTTCCCACTTCCAGGCGGAGAACCGCGCGTTCTGGCTCAAATATCTGAAAGGTGAGTGATCCCTCTTACATGATTCCCACTTCCGCGAAGGAAGTGCAGGCGCTCGGATGGGACTACATCGATGTCATCATCCTGAGCGGGGACGCGTTCGTGGACCATCCCTCCTTCGGGACGGCGGTGATCGCCCGCTGGCTCCAGAAATGGGGGTACCGGGTAGCCGTGGTCCCGCAGCCCAACTGGCGGGACGACCTCCGCGATTTCCGGAAACTGGGGGCGCCCCGGCTCTATTTCGGGGTGAATGCAGGAGCCATGGACTCCATGGTGAACCACTACACGGCCTCCAAGCGGTTGCGCCATGACGACGCCTACACGCCCGACGGCCGCGCCGGCGCCCGTCCGGACTACGCCGTCACCGTCTATACGCAGATCCTGAAGGAACTCTATCCCGACGTCCCCGTCATCATCGGCGGCATCGAGGCCTCGCTCCGCCGCCTGACGCACTACGACTACTGGAAAGACTGCCTCATGCCTTCCGTCCTCGTGACTTCCGGGGCCGACTACCTGTGCTACGGCATGGGGGAGCGCCCGATGCTCGCGCTCACGAAAGGTATCGAGAACGGATGGAACCGTCACCGGATGGAGGCGATCCCGCAGATTGCCGTCTATAAGACCGGGGCCTGGAAGGAGAAGGAAGGCGTTCTGGTGCTGCACAGTTTCGAGGAATGCCAGAAGGACAAGTTCAAGTTCGCGGAGAATTTCCATTGGATCGAGACACACGCGAACATGATGCATCCCGATACGATCATCGAACCGGTAGGGGAGGGATACGTGCAGATCAATCCGCCGTATCCGACGGCGACGACAGGGGAGATGGATTCCTTCTGGGACCTCCCGTTCACGAAGCTGCCGCATCCCCGGTACAAGGGACACCGGATTCCGGCCTACGACATGATCAAGTTCTCGGTCAATACGCACCGGGGCTGCTTCGGAGGCTGCAACTTCTGCACGATCGCCGCGCATCAGGGGAAATTCATTTCCTCGCGCAGCGAGTCGTCCATCCTCAAGGAGGTCCGGGAGCTGAACAAATTGCCGGATTTCGCCGGCAACATCTCCGACGTGGGGGCGCCGACGGCGAACATGTACGGGATGCACGGGAAGAACCAGGAGATCTGCGCGAAATGCCGCCGCCGCTCCTGCCTGTTCCCGGCCCGCTGCCCCAACCTGGACTGCGACCATACGCGCCTCCGGGACCTATACCACAAGATCGACTCTACGAAAGGCATCCGCCATTCCTATATCGGAAGCGGCATCCGCTACGACCTTTTCCTGACGGAGGACGGGTTCGTGGATGACAGCTCCAAGCCTTATCTCCGGGAACTGGTCCTGGACCATACGTCCGGCCGCCTGAAGGTGGCGCCGGAGCATACCGAGGACCATGTCCTCCAGAAGATGGGCAAACCTTCCTTCCGGCTGTTCGAGCGCCTGCGGAAGGAGTTCGACCAGGTGAACCGGGAAGCGGGGACGCACGTCGGACTCGTCCCTTACTTCATCTCGTCCCATCCGGGCTGCACGCTGAAAGACATGCAGCGGCTCGCCTCGCATCCGGCCCTGAAGGGAATCTGGATGGACCAGGTGCAGGATTTCACGCCGACGCCCATGACGACCTCTTCCGTGATGTTCTGGTCCGGGTATGACCCGCGGGACCTCAAACCGGTGTTCACGGAGCGGGATATGGTCCGCAAAAGGGAGCAGAAAGCGTTTTTCTTCAAAAATTCCTCAAAAAAAACGGGACAGGGTATTTCCAATTCCAAAAAAAGACATTAATATTGCACCGCATTTATCCCTTAAACCTGATCCAAGATGGCAGATAACAAGAAGAGACACGTCGTTAGCTATGAAAAGATGGCCTTGAACCCTGAACTGGCAGCCGCCTTTGCCGCCAAGTACCCCAAGGGATTCAACGACTACCTGACGGACCTCGTCAAATATCCGAAGCCGGACGGAACTTTCTTCTATGCCGTGACCGTGGAAATCCCGGACGCCATCTATCTGGTGAAGATCAATGTGAAGACGGACGACCTCGAGGACGTCGAGCGCTGGCTCGAGGGCGAGGAAGACGCCGAGAACGAGGCGGTGGCCGGCGGCAGCGCCGACGCCTCCGACGCCTCCGGCGAAACCCTGCCCGATGACAACATCGCGCAGTACGCCGGCGGGTCCGATGACGAATAGCCCGTGGAGAATCAAGGCGTGAAATATCTCTGGGGCCCCCTGCGGGCCCTTTTGCGTAAGTGGCCGGAACGTTCCTGGCTGCTGATCCTCTCCGTCGTCACGGGCATCGCCTGCGGCCTGGCCGCCGTCCTGCTGAAAGTGACGATCCACGCCATCCAGCGGGGGCTCGAGCCGCTGGCCGGCCCCAGGCCCTGGCTGTACCTGATCCTTCCGGGCGCGGGCATGCTCCTGAGCCTGCTTATCGTCCGCTACATCGTCCGGGACGACATCGGGCACGGGGTGACGAAGGTCCTGCAGGCCATTTCCAAGAACGAGTCCAAGATCAAGAAGCACAATACGGTCTCGTCGCTCGTGACGAGCGCCCTTACCATTGGCTTCGGCGGCTCCGTGGGTGCCGAAGCCCCCATTGTCTATACCGGGGCGGCCATCGGCTCCAACCTGGGCCGGTACATGGGCCTCTCTTACCGGGGAATGACGATCCTGCTCGGTTGCGGTGCCGCCGGCGCGGTGGCGGGCATCTTCAATGCGCCGCTGGCCGGCGTGCTCTTCACCCTGGAAATCCTCCTGTTCAACCTGTCGATGAGTTCCATCCTCCCGCTGCTCCTCTCCACGGTGTCGGCGACGATGGTTTCCTATCTCCTCCTGGGACGGAACACCCAGTTCGCCTGTTCCCTGGTGGAGTTCTCCATGCGGAACATCCCGTTCTATCTGGTCCTGGGCGTGTTCTGCGGGCTCTCTTCGCTGTATTTCATCAAGATGACGCTCTTCCTGGAGGACTGGTTCGGAAAGAGGCTCCGGAATCCGTATCTGAAGTGGGCTGTCTGTGCGGCCGGCCTGGGGCTGCTGATCTTCCTTTTTCCTCCGCTCTACGGAGAAGGCTATGAGGATGTCGGGATGCTTCTGAACGGGCAGGGGAGCGGTACGGTCTGGTTCTTTGCCCTGGTCCTCCTGCTCAAGGTGTTTGCCATGACTTTCACCAATGCGGGCGGCGGCGTGGGCGGTACCTTCGGCCCCACCCTTTTTGTCGGCGCCCTCGCCGGTTACGTGGTCGCATCGGCCCTGAACCTCATCCATCCCGGGCTCGTTCCGGTCCCGAACTTCGTGCTCGTGGGCATGGCTGGCCTGATGGCGGGCGTGATGCAGGCCCCGATGACCGCCATCTTCCTGATCGCCGAAATATCAGGCGGTTATGAGCTTTTCCTCCCGCTCATCCTGACATCGGCCGTGGCCTATGGCGTCACGCGCCTGTTCGAGAAATACTCCATTTACACGAAGCGTATCGCGCAGCGGGGAGAACTCCTCACGCATGATTCGGACCAGGCCGTCCTCACGCTTCTCCGGACGGGGGACCTGGTGGAAACGGACTTCGTCCCGGTCCGGATCGACGACCCCCTGCAGGCGCTCGTGGACGCTGTGACCCGGTCCAACCGCAATGTCTTCCCCGTGCTGGATGCCCGGGGACGCTTCCAGGGATATGTGGACCTTTCCGACATCCGCCGCGACATGTTCCGGACGGACCTTTACGAGACGGCCCGCGTGTACAATTACATGCATTCCGCCCCGGAGTATGTGTACCCCGACGAGCCCATGGACCAGGTGATGCGGAAGTTCGGGAAGACGGGCGCCTGGAATCTTCCCGTCGTGGACCGGGAGGAGCGCCGTTATCGCGGCTTCGTGTCCAAGTCCAAGATATTCAACGCCTACCGGGAGGAGCTGCGCGACTTCTCCCAGGACTGACCGGCCGGAACCATCCGCTCCACTGATTATCAAACACTAACACTGAATTATATGTATCATCGTCCTTTCTCTTTCGCAGCGATCCTGTCGGCTGTCCTGCTGCCGCTTCTGGCCCTGTCGTGCCAGTCCCGGAAAGTGGAGCCGCTTCCCGTCATGTCCTTCAATGTGCGGTATGGCACGGCCCAGGACGGCGACCATGTCTGGGACAACCGCAAGGACGCCGCCTGCGCGATGATCCTGGACCAGCGTCCCGCCGTGTTCGGCGTCCAGGAAGCGCTGGATTTCCAGCTCTCCTACTTCGAGGAGCATTGTCCGGGCTACAAGTATGTGGGCGTCGGCCGCGAGGACGGCATCCGCGAGGGCGAGCACATGGCCGTATTTTATGATACGGAACGGATCGACCTGGTGGAATGGGGCACCTACTGGCTCTCCGAGACCCCGTTCCGGCCTTCCCTGGGCTGGGACGCCGCCTGCCGCCGCACAGCCACCTGGACCCTCCTGAAGGACAAGGTGGCGGACCGCCAGTTCTACTTTGTCAATACGCACCTGGACCATGTGGGCAAGGAAGCCCGCCGGAAGGGCCTGTTGCTCCTGGTGGAGCGCATCGGGCAGATGAATCCGCAGGGCTATCCCATGATCCTCACCGGTGACATGAACGTCTATCCGGACGACCCGTGCCTGAACGAGCTCCGCACCCTCATGCGGGACGCCCGCCAGACGGCGCCGGTGACGGACAACGACCTGACCTGGCATGACTGGGGCAAGGTGTCCGGCCGTCCGCCCATTGACTATGTGTTCTATTCCGGTTTCGCCGGCTGCGACCGGTTCGAGGCTGTCCGCCAGCCATACGAAGGCGTGGAATTCGTTTCCGACCACTATCCCGTGAAGGCGACGCTCCGGTACGGAGAGGCTCCGCTCCCGAAGAAGGCGGAACCCGTGACCGAGGCGCCCAGGTACGTGGTGGACGTGGAGGCGCACCGCGGCGGCATGGGCCTGTATCCCGAGGAGACGCTCGCAGCGATGCTCAACGCCGTGAACCTGGGCGTGAACACCCTGGAAATGGACCTGTGCGTCACCCGGGACGGCCAGGTGGTCCTCTCCCACGACAAGTATTTCCATCCCCGCTATTCCACCCGTCCGGACGGGACGCCGGTTGTCGCCGGCGAGCCCAGGACCTGGCTGTACCAGTTGCCGTACGACGAGGTGAAGAAATGGGACGTGGGCAACCGGTACAACCCTGCGTGGCCGGAGAAGCACTGCCTGCCCGTGTACAAGCCCGTCGCGAAGGACGTCATCGAGGCCGTGGAGGCCTATACCCGGGAAACCGGCCACTATCCCATGCACTATGACATCGAGATCAAGAGCGATTTCAGTGACGAAAACGGGGAAGAGGGCCGCGACTGGCCCGAATACCACGAGTTTACGGACAAGTGCATGGCCGTCCTGGAGTCCCTGGGACTCGGTGACCGCCTCATGATCCAGTGCTTCGACGAGCGCGCCCTCAACTACATCAACGAGAAGTATCCCGGCCACACCCTGGCCTATCTGGTGGAGGACTATGAGACCGATTTCGACGAGTACATGGGCAAACTGGACTTCACGCCGCAGTGGCTCAGCGCTCCGCATGCGAACGTGGATGCCGAACTGGTCGCGAAGGCCCGCGCCCGCGGGATGAAGGTCAATACCTGGACGGTGGACGACCCCGACGAGATGCGGCGCCTGATCGGCGTGGGCGTGGACGCCATCATCTCCAACTATCCGGACCGCCTGCTCAAAGTCGTGCGGGAATGGTAAGACGGATGGCAATCGCGATGGCAGCCCTGGCTGCCATCGCTTGTTCAAGGCCGCAGGCGGAACAGGGGATCGCTTCCCACGTGATCGTCATTGGCCTGGACGGATGGGGCTCCTGGTGCATGGAGAAGGGCGAATGTCCTTTCATCCGGGAGAAGATGAAGGAAGGCTCCTGGACGCTGGACAAGCGGGCGGTGCTGCCCTCCATCAGCGGCGCCAACTGGGCCGCCATGATGAACGGGACGCCGGTGGAATCCTCCGGCATCACGAACAACGACCCCTATCCCACCTTCGAACCGCTGTACCTCACGGAACACCGGGCGCAGCCCACGTTCTTCCACCTGATGAAACGGCAGCGTCCGGGCGAGGAGTGCGGCGTGGTCTGCGAGTGGGGGGATTTCCTCAACTATGCCGACACCCTGTGCCTGGACTACTGGAAGCGCATCGACCGCCCGGCCGAGAATCCGGACGCCATCGTGGAGGAAAGCGTGAAGTACATCACGGAGAAGAAGCCGGTCCTGTGCTTCATCCACATCGACGCCCTGGACCATATGGGACATGCCTACGGGCAGGGATCCGACGCCTATTATGCCGAGCTTCCGCGGGTGGACGAGCGGGTCCGCCGCATCGTGGACGGCGTGAAAGCCGCCGGCATCTATGACGACAGCATCATCATGATCACGTCCGATCACGGGCATGAGGGGCACAGTCACGGCGGGCACAGCGACCTGGAGATCCGGACACCGTTCGTCATCTGGGGAAAGGGTGTGAAGAAGGATTTCGAACTCACGGATACTTTCATTCAGTACGACATGGCAGCCACGGTGGCGCAGATTCTCGGGCTGGAAGTCCCGCAGAGCTGGCGGGGCAAGCCGATCGGCGTCTTTGAATAGAAACACAAAACGAAACATTTGGATATGAAACAGTTGCTTACCGTTTTTGCGCTCAACATGGGACTTGCCGCAGCGGCATGGGCCCAGGACGTGACTTTCAACGAGGCCCGTTTCCGGGTGGGGGACGATCCAGCCTGGGCGGCGCCCGCCTTCCCCGACGGCGCCTGGCAGACGCTGACGCTGGACAAGGACTGGAATGCGCAGGGCGTCGCGAATGCCAACGCGTTCGCCTGGTACCGGATCCATGTCACCATCCCGTCTTCCCTGAAAAAGCGCTCCCCGGAGTGGATCCTCCTGGACCTCGGCCCCATCGACGACAGTGACGAGACTTTCCTGAACGGCCGGCCGGTGGGGAAGACGGGAACGTTCCCCACCGACCCGGAAGGCTTCTTCGGAGCTTGGGAAGCGCCCCGCCACTATGCGGTTCCGTCGAAGTATGTCCGGTGGGACAAGGACAATGTCATCGCCGTGCGGGTGTATAACGGCGGCGACCCCGGCGGCTTCTATGCCGGAGGAGCCTGCATCGGCCAGCCGGCCCTTCCCGACCTGGTGACCCTTTCCGTCACCGGAAAGGACGGTGATTATCAGGTCGAACTGGTTTCCCGGGTCAAGACCTTCGGAACCCTTTCCATCGAATCCGAGGACGTGGCCACCGGCGTGGCCGACCCGCGGTCGGAGAAGGAGCTTGCGCTCTCTTCGAAGAAGCCCACACTCGTGCGGGTCCCGGTTTCGGGACAGAAGCGCCTGACGGTGAAATATGCAGACCGGGTCTATGGCGGCGTCCTGGAGGCAGGCCTTTGCGAACCGTACATCCTGACGCCTCCGGCGCCTGCCATCCCGCGGTATAACGGACCGCTCGTGTACGGCCTCCGTCCCGGTTCCCCGCTGATCTTCCGCCTCGCCTTCTCGGGTGAAAAGCCCATGAAATACGCGGTGGAGGGCCTTCCGGAAGGATTGCACCTGGATGCCGACGAGGGCGTCCTGAGCGGCTCCCTGGACAAGGCGGGCGACTACCCGATGACCTTTGTCGCCACGAACGGGAAGGGAACGGCCTGCGCCGCCTTCACGCTGAAAGTGGGGAAGACCATCGCCCTCACTCCGCCGATGGGCTGGAATTCCTGGAACTGCTGGGGAACCAGCGTCTCCCAGGAGAAGGTGATGGCCTCGGCCGCCGCCTTCCTCAACCGCGGACTGGCGGATTACGGCTATTCCTACATCAACATCGACGATGCCTGGGAAGCGGAGGAGCGTGCTGCTGACGGGTCCATCGTCACCAACGAAAAGTTCCCGGACATGAAGGGCCTGTCCGACTGGCTCCATTCGCACGGCCTCAAGCTGGGCATCTATTCCAGTCCGGGCGACCGTACCTGCGGCGGTTATCTGGGCACCCTGGACCATGAGCGCCAGGACGCCGAGACGTGGAATGCCTGGGGCATCGACTATCTCAAGTACGACTGGTGCGGTTACGACAAGGTTTTCAAGGCCGGAACCGACCGTTCCGTGGCGGCCTATGTGCGCCCGTACCTGAAAATGGAGGAGTACCTCCGGGCGCAGCCGCGCGACATCTTCTACTCGCTGTGCCAGTACGGCATGGCCGACGTATGGACCTGGGGACATGCCGTGGACGCCAATTCCTGGCGGACGACGGGGGACATCACCGATACGTGGAAATCCCTGTACAACATCGGGTTCGAGCGGCAGACGGAACTCTGGCCCTATGCCGGTCCCGGCCACTGGAACGATCCCGACATGCTGGTCGTGGGCAAGGTGGGCTGGAGCGACAACCTCCGCGATTCCCGCCTGACGCCGGACGAGCAGTACACGCATATCAGCCTCTGGTCCCTGCTCGCGGCCAACATGCTCATCGGCTGCGACCTGGCCCAGATCGACGATTTTACCTTCAACCTCCTGTGCAACAACGAGGTGAACGCCGTGAACCAGGATATCCTGGGCCGTCAGGCCCGTCAGGACGCCTTCGAGGACGGCATGCAGATCTGGAGCCGCGACCTGTATGACGGGGGTAAGGCCGTGGGCATCTTCAACCTGAACGGGGAAACCGTTCCGGTGGACCTGGCCGGCTGCCTGGCCAAGATCGGCATCGAGGGGGTGGAAACGGTCCGTGACCTCTGGCGCCAGAAGGACATCCCGATGGGCCTGTACAAGATCCCTTCGCACGGTGTCCTTTACATCAAGGTCAAATGACGGGAAAGGGACTTTGGGTGCTGGCGCTCGCCGTCCTGGCGGGGGCTTGCTCGCCGGATTTCAGCGTGTATGACCTCCGCTGCGAAGGGCTGGAGGAACCGCTGGGCATCGATTCGGGCGTGCCGCATTTCAGCTGGAAGGTGTCCGGAGACGGGCCGATGGAGCAGGAGGCCTATGAAATCGAAGTGGGCCCCGGCCTGTGGAGGTCCGGGAAAGTGCTTTCCGCCGACCAGGTGATGGTCCCTTACGGAGGAGAACCGCTGCCGTCCCGGACACAGGGATGGTGGCGGGTCCGCATCTGGAAATCCGGCTCCGAAGTCAGCCGGTGGAGTCCGAAGCAGCGCTTCGGCGTGGGCATCATCGGCGAAGACCGCCTGAAAGGGGAGTATATCGGAGCCGTTCCGGGGGAGGGACGTTCCCCGATGCTCCGGAAATCCTTCGATGTGGCTTCGAAAGGGCGTCAGGCGCTGCTGTATGTCAATTCCCTCGGCTATCACGAGGCCTATCTGAACGGGCGGAAAGTGTCGGAGGCCGTGCTGGCCCCGGCGGTTTCCCAACTGGACAAGCGGTCGCAGATCGTCGTCTATGACGTGAGCCCGTTCCTCAAGAAGGGAAAGAATGAACTGTTGCTCCGGACCGGATCCGGGTGGTACAAGCCCACGACATTCCGTGCCGTTTATGACGGTCCGCTCGTGAAGGCGGAGCTGGATGTCGACGGTGCGCCTGCCGTGTGGACGGATGCCTCCTGGGAGGGTGCCTGGAGCGGATATCGGGACCTCGGAACCTGGCAGCCGCACCGGTTCGCCGGAGAGCGCATCGATACGGGCGCTGAACCCGTGTGGGGACCGGTCGATGTCGTTCCTGTGGAGGGTGTCGCGGCTTCCATGCAGATGTGCCCGCCCTGCGTGCCCCGGAAGGAATGGACACTGGCCCCTCCGAAGGACCTGGGAAATGGCAGCTGGCTCTATGATGCCGGGACGGTCCTGAACGGGATGCTCTCCTTCGACCTTCCGTCCCTGCCGAAGGGACATGTCACCCGGGTGTCTTACAGCGACGTGTCGGCCGATGTGTTCGACCCGGGCATCTGCGGCTATGACGAACTCGTCTCGTCCGGACGTCCGGACGGCGACCGCTTCGAGAACCGCTTCAACCATCATGTCTTCCGGTATCTCCGGCTGGAAGGCCTTCCGGAACCGCCGGCATCGGTCCGGGTACGGAACGTCGGGACAGACATCCGGAACGCGCATTTCTCCTGCTCGGACGCGGACCTGGAAAGCATCGCGGAACTGGTTGCCCGGACGGTCTCCAACCTGGCTTTCGACGGTTACATGGTGGACTGTGCCAGCATCGAACGCCTGGGATACGGCGGAGACGGCAATGCCTCCACGCAGACGCTCCAGACGCTCTTCGAGTCCGGCCCCCTGTACCTGAACTGGCTGCAGGCCTGGGCCGATGCCCAGCGTCCCGACGGCGGGCTTCCCCATACGGCGCCCAACCCTTACACGGCCGGCGGCGGCCCCTACTGGTGCAGTTTCCTTGTCCAGGCCGCCTGGAGAACGTACATGAATACGGCGGACCGCCGCCCGCTGGAGCGCTTCTATCCGAACATGAAGCGTTGGCTGGCCTACGTCGATGCCTATACTTCCGACGGCCTTCTGAAGCGCTGGCCCGATACGGACTACCGGGGCTGGTATCTGGGAGACTGGGCCGCACCGAAAGGCGTGGACGTACAGGATCCCGCATCCGTGGACCTGGTGAACAACTGTGCCCTGTGCCAGTCCCTCACGGCATTGGAACAGATCGCCACCGTTCTGGAGGAGGCGGCCGATGCCGGGGAGTACAGGCAGCGCTGCAAGGCGCTCCGGGGTCGGATCCATGCGGCTTTCTATCACCCGGAAACGGGCATCTATGGCTCCGGGAGCCAGCTGGACATGGTTTATCCGCTGCTGGTCGGAGCGGTCCCGGAGGACCTGGTCGCCCGGACGGTCGCCGTCCTGAAGGAACGGACGCAGTCCGTCCATGGCGGCCATCTGGCGACGGGCCTTGTAGGGATTCCCGTCCTCGCGGAATGGGCCGTGAAGGCCCGGGAATGCGACTGGATGTACGGAATGCTCAAGCAGCGGGATTATCCCGGATACCTGTACATGCTGGACCAGGGCGCGACCGGCGTCTGGGAGGAATGGGACGGCGGGAGGAGCCATCTGCACAATTGCTACAACGGCATCGGAAGCTGGTTCTACCAGGGGCTGGGCGGCATTGTCGCCGAGGCGCCCGGCTACCGCCGCGTCCGCATCGACCCGCAGGTCCCGGAAGGTATGGAACGGTTGTCTTTTTCCCAGGCGACACCCTATGGGACCATCGGCGTGGAGGTTGATAGGGACGGCCTGGAGGTCTCCATTCCTGTCGGCGTGACGGCGTCCATCGGCGGAAAAGAATACGGAAACGGCTTGCACCGGATTCGGAATTAATTGATTATCTTTGCTCAAACGCTATTGATATGGATCAGATTCGGAAATGGATGACGGGGATGGCTGCGGCACTTCTGCTTGCAGCCTGTACCGGTACGGCTCCCGAAGGGGAGGTCGGAAAGAAGGTGGATGCGCTGGATGCATCGGCCTGGGGCGCTTCTGCGTGGATCTCCGCGGTAGATGCGCCGGTTGCAACGGGGCATGTCTCCAAGAGCGCTCCGGGCGCCTCTTGGTTCCTGTCCACGGTCAAGAACGGAAAAAAGGTCACCCGGGCAGTCTGGATGACCGCCGGACTGGGCGTCTATGACCTGTACCTGAATGGATCCCTGGTGGGCAAGGAAGTCCTCAAACCCGGGTTTACGCACTTCGCCAAAACCAAGCGCTCCTTCACCTACGACATCACCGGGGCTTTCGTGAAGAAGGCTGGCGCGGAAAATGTCCTCTCTGTCCAGGTGACGCCGGGCTGGTGGGCGGACAAGATCGTCACGCCCGGAGGCTATGACGGGACGTGCGGCAAGAAGTGCGCCTTCCGCGGCGTCCTGGAACTGACCTATGCCGACGGTTCCAAGGAACGGTTCGGCACGGATACGGAGCATTGGACGGCCGGCGTCGCCGGTCCGGTGAAACATGCCGGCATCTTCGACGGCGAAGAGTATGACGCCCGCTGTCCGATGGGCTTCGAGACCCCGGAACTGCTGAAGACGCCGGAGGTGAATACGGAGTTCACCGGGGAGATCCTTCCTTCCGAGGGCGCCGAAATCTATCAGCGTGAAGACCTTGCGCTGGCTCCGGTACAGATGTATGTCTGGGAGGGCGTGACCGGTGCCGTGGTGTCGGAGGTGAAAGAAGACGTGGAATACGGCAAGGTGACCGTCAAACGTTCCTATGCCGATGGTGAACTCGTGGAACTCAATCCCGGTGAAACGCTGGTCGTGGACTTCGGCCAGAATGCGGCGGCCGTTCCTTCTTTCGTCTTCCAGGCGGCGGAAGGGACCCTTCTCCAGTGCCTGCCTTCCGAGATCCTGAACGACGGCAACGGTGCCGAACGACGCGGCATGGACGGCCCCGAGGGCAGCGTGCACCGCCGGAACCTCCGGGTCGCCCCCGATGAGATCTGGCTCACCTACACATTCGGCCCGTCGGCGGATTTCGTCTCCTATCAGCCCCGGACATCCTTCTGGGGATACCGCTTCATTTCCGTGACGGCCGACGCGCCCGTCCGCTTCCGCTCCATCCGTTCCGTCCCGGTCACTTCCATTGCGAAGGACCTGGAAACCGGAACCCTCGAAACCGGCAACGACCTGGTGAACAAACTCATTTCCAACACCCGTTGGGGTCAGCTTTCCAACTATCTCTCCGTCCCCACCGACTGCCCGCAGCGGAACGAGCGCCTGGGCTGGATGGCGGACACGCAGGTGTTCACCGAGACCGGGACCTTCTTTGCCAACAC
This sequence comes from Bacteroidales bacterium, assembly GCA_017464245.1. GTDB lineage: Bacteria > Bacteroidota > Bacteroidia > Bacteroidales > UBA932 > Cryptobacteroides. The sequence continues at coordinate 17,372 of JAFUDV010000057.1, forward strand.
CGACCGCTTCTTCCACAAGTGGACGCGGGACATCCGGGATTCCCAGAGCGGCACCGGGGCTTTCCCGGGCGTCGCCCCGCTGGCGCAGTATGGCGGTGAGTTCATGCGCCTGGGCTGGGCCGATGCCGGCGTCATTGTCCCGTGGACCGTCTGGAAGCAGTTCGATGACAAGGAGATCGTGGACGAGAACTGGGATGCCATGGAGAAGTTCATGGCCCACGTGGCCGAAACCAAGTACGACCATGCCCTGCTGGCGGACGAGAACCGGAATTACCAGTGGGCCGACTGGGTGGGGTACGAACCCCTGGAAAGCTGCAGCGGCCGCGCCTTCGAGACACCGGAAACCCGTCGTCAGGCGGAGCTTTACTGGAGCTACCTGGGCGGCTGCTACTGGCTGATGGACGCGGAGATGATGCGGGACATGGCCACTGCGACCGGCCGCGATGCCGCCAAGTATCAGGTCATGGCCGATGAGGCCCGTGCCTATGTGAAGGAGCGTTTCCTGCATGCGGACGGTACCTTCAAGCTTCCCATCCTGAACACGATGCAGACCCCGGCCCTGTTCGCCCTGAAGAACAGCCTCGTGGAGGGAACGGCGAAGGAGGGCATGCTCGCCCGCCTGCGTCAGAACTTCGCGGATCACGACAACTGCCTGCAGACCGGCTTCCTGGGCACATCCATCCTGATGCAGACCCTGACGGACAATGGAATGGCCGACATCGCCTACGAACTGCTTTTCCAGCGGAAGAACCCGAGCTGGCTGTATTCCGTGGACAACGGGGCGACGACCATCTGGGAGCGCTGGAACAGCTACATGGCCGACAGGGGCATGGGCCCCAGCGGCATGAACAGCTTCAACCACTACGCGTACGGCTGCGTATGCCAGTGGCTATGGGAAACGGCGGCCGGCCTCTGCGCCGACCCGGCCCTCCCGGGTTTCCGGCACATCGTCATGCGCCCGGTGCCGGACAAACGCCTGGGGTACCTGGACGCTTCCTTCCAGTCCGCCGCCGGCCTGGTCAAGAGCCGTTGGAAGTATGAAGGCGACACCTGGACCTGGACGTTCACCGTTCCGGAGGGTGCGACGGCCACCGTCACCCTGCCTGGGGAAAATGAATCCAGGGAGTACGAAGCAGGGACGTACACTATCGTGAAATAAAAGGTTTTTTCTTATATTTGTGGGATAAACCGTCCTTGCGATGCACGTGAACGATTTTCCCATATCGACTCCCGCGATGGTGGTGTGGTTCCTCTGCCTCACCGTCGCGGTGGTCTTTTTCATCCGTCTTCTGAACTACCTTCTCCGGAAGGGTCGCCGGGGATGGATGGGAGGCATTTTCGGGCTCCTCCTGGTCCTGGGAACGGCTGTCCATGTGGTGATGCTGTCCCGGTCGTCCCATACGGTGACGGACGGAAACTGGATCCAGCTGGTCCTGACCTCCCTGGTCGCGGGGTTCGAGATGTTCGTAGGCCATACCGTGGTGTTCGACGACATCATCGCCGCGGTCGTCTTCCGGTCTCCGGGCCTGCTGATGGCCTACCTGACCGTTTTCGCCTTTGTCCTCGCTTTCTCCGTCGCGATGGTCTTCCAGATCCTTCCGCGCCGTCTGCGGGACCGTTTCTGGCTCCGTATCCATGCCCCTTCCGCCTCCGCCGACCGCAAGAACCATGTTTTCCTGGGCCTCAGCCGCAGTGCGAAGCTCCTGGCGAAATCCATCCTGAAGGACTGGGCCCGGGAGGAGGACCGGTCGGACCAGGGCTCCCTGATCTTCGTGGACCTGCCGGATACGGAAGGCGTCCATGCGGAGATCTCCCTCGGCGACATCCTCACCAACCTGGTAAGCCGCCGGAAGGAGGTGGGTCTCGACGAGGAACTGGAAACGGACCGTTTCGTCCTCCTCAAGGGCCATCGGCCCGTTCCCGGAAGGGATGAGGACCTCGCGGACGCCGTCGGGCTGGCCCGCCTGCGTCCCTGGCTCCGGAACCCGCGGACCAGCGTCTATCTCCTGCTGGACGACGAGGAGGAGAACCGCCTCATGGTGCGGTACCTTTTCCGGGATCCGGACGTACAGGCCAAGGTGTTCTGCCGGGTGGACCGCATGGACGGTTTCAACTCCCTCTATACCGTCACGCAGAACCGTCTGAACCTGGTGGACTTCCATTACCTGTCCGTCCAGGACCTGAAGTTCGGGCGGCCGGAACTCCATCCGGTCCGTTTCGTGGACGTCGCCCGGGACGGGAAGGGGCAGCCGCTCGGCTATGTGGACGGGGAGTTCCACGCCCTGCTCGTCGGTTTCGACACGACAGGGCAGGAAGCGATGCGGTTCCTGTACGAGTTCGGCTCGTTCGTGGGACCGGACAACCGGCGCATCCCGACGTCTTTCAATGTGTTCGGGAGCGGGCTCGGGGTCGCCAAGGGCGATTTCCTGAACCGTTTCCCGGGGCTGCGGGACGATCCGGCCATCATCTGGAACGGCGAGCCCGTGGGCTCCGACGGCTTCTGGCGGAGATGCGAGGCGCTCATGGACGGCCTGAACTATGTGCTCATCGCCCATGGCTCGGCGCAGCAGAACATCGAACTGTCCATCCTCCTGCTACAACTGGCGGCGCGGCGCAGCAAGGACTTGTCCCGCTTCGTCATCCTGGTGCGGGTGGACGTGGAGGACGACCGCCTGCAGGACCTGCTCGGTTTCTACAACCGGACCTATCATCCCGGCGGACAGCCGGTCATCCGTCCCTTCGGCATGTCCGAGGCGGTATGGACCCTTCCCTCCATTACCGGAAAGGACCTCAAGGACCAGGCTTCCCGTTTCTACGATGCCAGCCAGCGGTCCATGGGCGGGTCCGGCGACTGGGAATCCCGGCGGAAGGAACTCCTGAACGAACCGGGTGACCGCCTGCGGAACCGGATGGCGCTTCACCGGATGCAGGGGCAGGACCTGTCCCGTTCCGCTTTCATCCCCACGATGCTGTGGCTTGCCGGAGAGAGGGGCCGGAAGGCGGCGGAAGGGATTCCGCTGGTTTATGACGGGGTGCATTATCCCGGAAAAGGGGCCGTGGCCGACACCCTGGAACATCTGGCGGCCCAGGAACACCTGCGCAGCAACGGTTTCCACCTGGTCTGCGGATATGTCTCGGGCGAGCTGGACGAACTGCTGCGGCGGGTCCCTGACCTGAAAGATTATGACGAGGAGGACGATCCTCGGAAACAACATGCCGACTGGGTGGTCGTCCGGACCGCCCTCGCCGGTGATAATACGGACCATACCGATGAGTGAAATGAAACTGGATCCCCATTCGGAGGCCATCCTCCGGGAATACCGGGAGCAGCTTCCCGTGTTCGGGAAACTGCAGGCGACGGTGCCTGAGCAGATCCGCTCCGTCTTCGCGGAGGCGGGCATCATCGTCGCATCCGTCGAGAGCCGGATCAAGACGGAGGACTCCCTGGCCGGCAAACTGGAGCTCAAGGGAGCGAAATACGCTTCCCTGAAGGATATCACCGACATCTTCGGCGTACGGATCATCACGTTCTACACTGATGACGTGGACAAGGTCGCCTCCGTGGTGGACCGCCTCTTCGACGTGGACTGGGAGAATTCGGTGGACAAGCGGAAGCTGCATGAAATCGACAGTTTCGGCTACCTGTCCCTGCACTATATCTGCCGTGTCCCGGACTGCCCCTATCGTTTCGAGGTCCAGATGCGGACCATCCTCCAGCATGCCTGGGCCAACATGAACCACGACACGGGCTACAAGTCCGGCGTGGAGGTCCCGAAGGAGTACCTCCGGAACATGAACCGCCTCGCCGGAATGCTGGAACTGATCGACGAACAGTTCAGCCGCATCCGCACCGACATCAACGACTACCGGCGCAAGGTCCAGTCCCTGGTCGCTTCCGGTCATCTGGAAGAGGTCCCGCTGGACGGTGACAGTTTCCGGAGTTACCTCAAGCTGGAGCCGTTCGACAAGCTGAACCGGCGGATCGCTTCCGTGAACCAGGCCGAGATCCAGGAGGTCACCCTGATGCCGTACCTGGCCATCCTGAAAGCCCTGGGATTCCAGACGCTCGGGGACGTGGACCAGCTCATCCTGAACTATTCCGAGGCCGCCTACCAGATCGCCTGCTACCAGATCAGCCTGACGGACCTGGACATCCTGGCCTCCTCCGTGGGGCCGCAGAACCTGTGTATCGCCTACCTGCTCAAGCAGGGAAGCGGCCGGGCCGGCATCCGCCTGATGCTGGACACGCTCAACGGCCCGTCCGACAGCAATGACATGATGGCGGAATTCATCGTGGAACAGGCGAAGGACCTTTCCTTCATGCATACAAAAAACGAGATATGAATACCAAAGAAAGATTCCTGGTGACCGTGAACCGGGAACTGGGTTCCGGCGGCCGCACCGTCGGCCGGAAACTGGCAGAAAGGCTGGGTGTCCGATTCTATGACAAGGTCCAGCTTGAAGGCCTGGTGAAAGAATACGAGATGTCCGAGGAACAGATCGAGCTCCTCAAGGCCCGCAAGCGCAATTGGTGGACTGAAATCTGCGACAAGATTTCCCGTGCGCCGGGGGCTGATTTCTATCGGCCCGACGAGAAGGGAATCCCGGAGCTGGTCACTTCCGACGACCTGTTCCGGTCGGAGAGCCGGATCCTCCGCGAGATTGCTGCCGAGGAGTCCTGCGTCGTCGCCGGGCGGGCTGCCTTCTTCGTCCTGAAGGCCCACCCCAACAGTCTCCGGATCCTGATCCGGGCTTCCATGGCTTCCCGGATGGAACGGGTGATGCGGAAGCAGGGCCTGACCGAGGAGGCGGCCGCCTCCGTCATCGAGAAGGTGGATGCCGGCCGGGAGAACTACACGAAGAAGTTTGCGGGCGTGAGCCGGTATGACACCCGGAACTACGACCTGGTCCTCAACATGGACGGGCTCACGGAGGACGATGCCGTGGACCTCATCATGCAATACATCGAACGCAGTGAAAAATAAACCGCTCGACACTGAACTGCTGGACCGTGCGATCGAATTCGCGGTCCGGGCCCATGCCGGGACCGAGCGCAGGGGCAAGGGATTCCCGTACATCGTCCATCCGATGGAGGCGATGGCCATCGTCGCCACGATGACCTCCGACCAGGAACTCCTCGCCGCTGCGGCCCTCCACGACGTGGTGGAGGATACGGACATCGGCCTCGACGAGATCCGGGCCCTGTTCGGGGACCGCGTTGCCGCCCTGGTGCAGACCGAGAGCGACCGCAAGGACGAAGCCCTGGACTGGCATGCCCGGAAGCAGGAGTCCCTGATGCGTCTTTCGGAGGCCTCCCGGGACGAGAAGGTCGTGGCCCTCGGGGACAAGCTTTCGAACATGCGCGCGATCGCCCGAGACTACACCACCCGGGGCGAGTCCTTCTGGGACATGTTCCGGGTCAAGGACAAGTCGGTCCATGGCTGGCGTTACCACGCCCTGGTGGAAGCGCTGTCCGAACTGAAGGATACGTATGCCTACCAGGAATTCGAGTTCCTGGTGAACCGGGTTTTCCCGACAGGAGAGTAGATGATGGAGGAACTGAAGGCGATATCCGTCGACATGGCGGACTACGAGTATGCCGGGGAAGGCGCGAATGCCGTGAGCTACCATCACCGGCGCGATCCCGATGTACTGCTCAAGTTGTATCAGCCCGGTAAGGTCCGGCAACCCCAGGACGAGGTCCTGATGGCCCGGAAAGTCTATGCGCTGGGGATCCCTACGCCCGAACCCGGGGACTACGTGACGGACGGGGAACGTTTCGGGATCCGCTTCCGCCGGATTCCGGACAAGGTTTCCGTGGCGCGGGCCGTCGGCCTCCATCCGGAGGAAGCCGTACCGCAGGCGGAGGCGTTCGCCGCCATGTGCCGTTCCCTCCATTCCGTCCATGTGGACCCTTCCGCTTTCGAGAGCGTCAAGTCGCGCTATCTGCGTCTGACGGAGGAGTCGCCCCTGTTCACCGCAGCGGAGAAGGACCGCCTCGTCCGCTTCATCGGCGATGCTCCCGATACGGACACGGCCGTCCATGGAGACCTGCAGTTCGGGAACCTCATCTTCGACGGGAACGGCCGGTACTATTTCATCGACCTCGGCGATTTCGGTTACGGCTGTCCGCTCTTCGACGTGGCGATGGTCTATGTCACCGCCTATCTCAGCGACCCGGATTTCGTCCGGGAGGCCTTCCACATGGAGCCGGCGACGGCCGTCCGGTTCTGGGAAGCTTTCGCTTCCGCCTATTTCGGGAAGGACCGTCCGCTGTCTGCCATCGAGGAGGAGATCCGCCCCTATGCGGGCCTGAAGACCCTGATCGTGGAACGGGACATGGGTATCCGGATGCCCCGTTTCCGCGCCGCCTTGCAAACCGTCCTTCAACCTTAGCGACATGGCCAGGAAGAAACTCAACAAAGCCGCCGTCAACTACGTGCTGCAGAGCCTTGCGCTGATCATCATCTCGATGGTCACCCTGGAAGGGACGTCCCTGATCCAGTTCTTCTACTCCCGCGATATGATGCAGGAGGAGGCCACCCTTCGTGCCCAGGGACGGATCACGACGACCAACATGCAGATCACCAGCGTCATGGACCAGGTGGAAACGGCCTTGAACAACAACCTTTGGTCGGTCCATACCCTGCTTTCCAATCCGGACAGCCTGTGGTCGCTGACCCACCGGATCGTGGAAAACAACGACTTCATCTCCGGATCGGCCATCGCCTTCGCCGAAAACTTTTTCCCGAGGACGGGCCGCCTGTTCTCCCCCTATTCGTTCCGACGCGGGGACCAGATCGACAGCACCCAGCTGGGTACCGAATCCTACAATTACCTCGAGAAAGAATGGTTTACCGCGCCGATGGAATCGGGGGAGGGGTACTGGTCCGAACCTTATTTCGACACTGGCGGAGGCGAGATGCTGATGACGACTTTCAGCGAGCCGGTCCGGGACGGGGAAGGGAACATCTTTGCCATCCTGACCGCCGACGTTTCCCTGAAGTGGCTCACGGACCTGGTCGGGAAGGTGGAGGAATACCCCGGCGCTTTCAGCATGCTCATCAGCCGGAGCGGGAAACTCATGGTCAGCCCTGCCCCCGCCTTCGTGATGAAGAGCACGGCGCAGGAGATCACGGCCACCCTGGAGGACACGACCGCCGTATCGGTCGCCCGCGCGATGCTGGCTGGACTGAGCGGCAGCGCCACCGTCATGTACAAGGGTGAGAAGGAGATGGTGTGCTACGCCCCGATCGAGCGGACCGGCTGGTCGATGGCCGTCATCATCCCCGAGGACGACATCTACGGAAGCATCCGGAAGGTGAACGGCTTCGTCCGGGTACTCCAGTTCATCGGCCTTCTGCTGCTGGCCTTCATCCTGTACCTGACCGCCCGGAACCAGATGAAACTGAGGGATGTGTCCGAGAAGAAAAGCCGGATCGACAACGAACTCCACATTGCCCGCGACATCCAGATGTCCATGTTGCCCAAGACCTTCCCGCCCTACCCGGAACGGCAGGACCTCGAGATGTACGGGACCATCATCCCCGCGAAGGAGGTGAGCGGCGACCTGTACGACTTCCACATCCAGGGCGACAAGTTGTATTTCTGCATCGGGGATGTGAGCGGAAAGGGCATTCCCGCCTCCCTCGTCATGGCAACGACCCGGAGCCTGTTCCGGACCACTTCGGCCCATGGGGAAAGTCCGGAACGCATCGTCACCTCGATGAATGATTCCATGGCGGAGGGGAATGAGCGCAACATGTTCGTGACCTTCTTCGTGGGCGTGCTGAACTTGAAGGACGGCCGCCTCCATTACTGCAATGCCGGCCATAACGCACCCGTGCTGGTATGCCCCGGCATGCCGGCCCGCCTGCTGAAAGTGGAGCCCAACCTGCCGCTGGGCGTTGTGCCCGGATTCCGCTACCGCGGACAGGAGACTTCCATCGCCCTGGGTGAGTCCCTGTTCCTGTACACGGACGGTCTCACGGAGGCCGAAGACGGAGGCCATGTCCTGTTCGGCGAAGATCATTTGCTGCGGACGGTGACCTGCGAGGCCTCGGATTCGGCGGAAGAGTTGGTCAAGGGGATGGTGAAGGCCGTCCGGCTGCATGTGGGAGAGGCGGCCCAGAGCGATGACCTGACGATGCTTGTGATCCGGTATGTCCGGGCTTCCGGAGCCGTCTCCGGCGTCCGGCGCCTGGAACTGAGGAACGATATCCGCGAAATTCCTCTCCTCGCCGATTTTGTAAAAGGGATCGCCGCCGACGCCGGTTTGGACGAGGCGACGGCCATGAACTTGAACCTGGCGCTGGAAGAAGCGGTCTCCAACGTCATGCTGTACGCCTACCCGAAGGATTCGGAGGGAACGGTGGAACTTGAAGCCGGCATCCGGGAGGACCGGATCGATTTCACGGTCATGGACGGCGGAAGCCCCTTCGACCCGATGCAGGCATCCAGTCCGGACCTGTCCATGAGGGCGGAAGACCGTCCCATCGGAGGGCTTGGCATCTATCTTGTGAAGAAGATCATGGACTCCGTGTCCTATTCCCGCGAGAACGGGAAGAATATCCTGTCAATGACAAAAAAACGATCAGCAAATGGAAATCCACATCACTGAAACTGAAGGAACCCTGACGGCCCGTTTTGCCGGCCGTCTTGACACGCCGGCGGCCGCTGACGTGATGCATGAAGTCCAGCCCCTCCTGGACGGCGCCGACAAGACCATCGTCCTGGACTGCCAGGACATGACCTATATCTCCAGTTCCGGCCTCCGCATTTTCCTGACCATCCGGAAAGCGGCTGCGGCCAAGGGCGGGAAGGTCATCATCCAGGGCCTTTCCAACGATATCCGCCAGGTCTTCATGATGACCGGTTTTCTCCAGCTCTTCGAGATCCGGTAGCCTGTGAAAGAAATCTACATCAAGCACATTTCCGGCCTCCTGAACGTGAAGGACTGGCAGGTGGAAAACTGTGCGGAACTCTTCGCTGAGGGCTGCACGGTCCCCTTCATCAGTCGTTACCGCAAGGAGCGTACCGGCGGCCTTTCCGATGTGGAAGTGGCTGAGATCAAGCATTGGACCGAGGTCTTCACGGAGATGGAGAAGCGCAAGGCTTCCATCCTCGCAACCATCGCCGAGCAGGGGAAACTGACGCCCCAGCTGCAGAAAGCGATCGAAGACTGCGTGGAATCCGGCATCCTGGAGGACCTTTACCTTCCGTACCGTCCCAAGCGGAAAACGCGGGCGACAGTCGCGGTCGCAAAGGGGCTTGAACCCCTTGCCGACCTGCTGTGGAACGGCAAGTCCCGCCGTCCGGAGGCCGATGCCGCACCTTATGTGAAAGGGGAGGTCGCTTCCGTGGAGGATGCCCTGGCCGGTGCGCGGGACATCATTGCGGAGCGCCTGTCGGAGACGGCCCGTGTGCGGGAGAACCTCCGGAGCGTGTTCCGGACCCGCCGGGTACAGTCCAAGGCGACGAAAGCGGCGGAGAAGGATCCGGCAGCGGCGAAGTACCGTACCTACTTCAATTATTCAACGCCGGTTTCCAAGATTCCTTCCTACGCGCTCCTGGCCATGCTGCGTGCGGAGAACGAAGGTTTCCTCCGTCTTTCCATCGATGCCGACGCGGAAAAGTGCGGCAACAAGATCTACTACGACTTCTGCCAGGAAAAGGGATATCCCGCTCCTGAAGCGGGCCGGGAAATCCGGACCGCCGTGGATGATGCCTATAAGCGTCTGCTGGAACCCTCCATCACCGGGGAAGTGCTCCGGGAAGCCAAGCGCAAGGCCGATGCCGACTCCATCCGGGTGTTCGGGGAGAATCTTCGGCAGCTTCTGCTGGCCGCACCGGTGGGGCAGAAGCGGACGATGGCCATCGACCCGGGATTCCGGACCGGCTGCAAAGTCGTGTGCCTGGACGCTCACGGGAATCTGCTGGACCATACGGTCATCTTCCCGCATCCGCCGGCCGCCAAGAAGGTGCAGGCCATCATGACAGTGGCCGGCCTTGTGGAAAAATACGGAATCGAAGTGGTCGCCATCGGCAATGGAACGGCCGGTCGCGAGACGGAGGAATTCATCCGGAAAGTGGGCCTGGACGAGCGTGTACGCATCTTTTCCGTCAGCGAGGACGGCGCCTCGGTCTATTCGGCCTCCGACGTCGGCCGGGAAGAGTTCCCGGATCAGGACGTGACGGTGCGCGGGGCTGTTTCCATCGGCCGCCGGCTGATGGACCCGCTCTCGGAACTGGTGAAGATCGACCCGAAGTCCCTGGGTGTTGGCCAGTATCAGCACGACGTGGACCAGTCGCTCCTGAAGGAGCAGCTGGACAATACGGTGGAAAGCTGTGTGAACAACGTGGGCGTGAACCTGAATACGGCGAGTCCCTATCTGCTCCGTTATGTGTCCGGCATCGGCCCTGTCCTGGCCGGCAACATCATCGAACACCGCACCCGGGTGGGCGGATTCAAGACCCGTGAACAACTCCTGGACGTGCCCCGGCTGGGAGCGAAGGCGTTCCAGCAGTGCGCGGGCTTCCTTCGGATCCCGGATGCGGAGAACCCCCTGGACGGCAGTGCCGTGCATCCGGAAGCCTACCATATCGTGGACCGGATGGCGAAGGACCTGCACGTCTCCACCCGCGAACTGGTCGGGAATGCGGACTTGTGCCGGAGCATCAAGGCACAGGACTACGTGGAGGGCGATTTCGGCCTCCCGACGGTGAACGACATCCTCCAGGAACTGGCGAAGCCCGGCCTGGATCCGCGCGAATCGGCCCAGGAATTTTCCTTTGCCGACGACATCCATGAGATCGAAGATCTCAAGGAGGGGATGGAACTTCCCGGCATCGTCACGAACCTGACGGCCTTCGGCGCCTTCGTGGACATCGGCCTGCATGAGAACGGCCTCATCCACGCTTCCCGGATGGGCGTGAAGGGCATGGCCGACCCTTCCCGGATCCTCAAGCTCCACCAGACTGTGAAAGTGCAGGTGGTTTCCGTGGACCTGGACCGCAAGCGTATCGGGCTGAAACTGATCAAGTAACTGATAACCAATATGAAAAGGACTCTTCTGATTTTTGCCGCCCTCCTGTCGACGGCCCTCCTTCAGGCCAAGGACGCCGTACTGGCATCCCCGGATGGAAAAGTCGTCGTCACGGTGAAGACGGGCGACCGCGTCTCTTACTCCGTCGAAAGGAACGGGGTGTCCCTGCTGGCTCCGTCCCAGGTCTCGATGACCCTGGGTGACGGAACCCTTTACGGCGGAAAGGACCGTTTCCGGATTTCCCGCCGTTCCGTGGACCGGACCGTCCCCGCGATGAATTTCAAGCGTGCTTCCGTGAGGGACCATTTCAACGAGATGACCCTTTCCGCCCGCGGATACGAGATCGTCTTCCGGGCCTATGACGACGGCGTGGCCTACCGCTTTGTAGCCAAGGACAAACGTCCGGAAATCTCCGTGTCTTCCGAGCAGGCGGAGTTCGTCTTCGCCGGCGACTGGAAGGCCTATGTCCCGTATGTGGCACGCGCTTATGAGACGTACGAGACGCAGTTCTTCAGCTCCTTCGAGAGTACCTACGCCCATCACGCCGTCTCCGAGTGGGAGCAGGGGCGCCTGGCCTTCCTGCCGATCACGGTGGAGGCTGCGGACGGACTCCGGCTGTGCATCACGGAATCCGACCTGCTGGACTATCCGGGCATGTACCTGACCAACCTTGGAGGAAAGACTTCTCTCCAGGGCGTGTTCGCGCCTTGCCCGGACAAGGTGGACCAGGGCGGGCACAACATGCTCCAGGGGCTGGTCCGTTCCCGCCATGACTATATCGCCAAGGTCCCCGGCCAGACTTCCTTCCCGTGGCGTACGATGATCATCGCGACCAAGGACAGCGAACTTGCCCAGAGCGACATGACCTGGCGCCTGGCCCGTCCGGCCGACGGCCGTGACTGGTCCTGGGTGAAGCCCGGAAAAGTCGCGTGGGACTGGTGGAACGACTGGAACATCTATGGCGTGGACTTCGAGGCCGGCGTGAACAACGACACGTACAAGTACTACATCGACTTCGCTTCCGAAAATGGCATCGAGTATGTCATCCTGGACGAGGGATGGTCCGTGAACAAGGCGGCCGACCTGATGCAGGTGATTCCCGAGATCGACCTCCCGATGCTGTGCAGCTATGCGAAGGAGAAGAATGTGGGGCTGATCCTCTGGGCAGGCTACTGGGCCTTCGACCGGGACATGGACGCCGTGTGCCGCCATTATTCCCAGATGGGGGTCAAGGGCTTCAAGATCGACTTCATGGACCGGGACGACCAGCAGATCGTCCAGTTCTACACACGGGCGGCCGAGACGACGGCGAAGTACGGGCTCCTGGCCGATTTCCACGGCGCCTACAAACCTTCCGGACTTCAGCGCACCTGGCCGAACGTCATCAATTTCGAGGGCGTCCATGGCCTGGAGCAGATGAAATGGGGAGGACCCGAGATCGACGAGGTGACCTATGACGTGACCATTCCGTACACCCGCCTGGTGGCCGGTCCGGCCGACTACACGCAGGGTGCCATGCGCAATGCTACCCGCGGCAACTACCGTCCGGTGAATACGGAGCCGATGTCCCAGGATACCCGCTGCCACCAGCTGGCCGAGTACCTGGTGTTCGATGCACCGCTTACCATGCTGTGCGATTCTCCTTCCAACTATCTCCAGGAACCGGAGTGCACGGAGTTCATCGCATCGGTTCCGACGGTCTGGGATGAGACCGTCGCCTTGGACGGAAAGATTGCCGAATATGTCGTCATCGCCCGCCGCAGCGGTTCCACCTGGTATGTCGGCGTCCTCGGAAACTGGGATGCGCGTGACCTGGAGATCGACCTGTCGCCGCTCGGAATCGGAGTGGCCCGGGGCGTATCCTTCGTGGACGGAGCCAATGCCCACCGGGCAGCCCGGGATTACCGGAAGGCGGACGTCCGGGTGAACGGCAAGTGGAATGTCCATCTCGCTCCCGGCGGCGGAGCCGTCCTGGTCCTGTAGGCTGCATCCCATGAAACAACCTGGACGAAAAACTTCTTCGCTGCTGGTCTATGCCAGTACGCTCGTCGCGGTCTCACTGTGGGGCTTGTCCTACATCTGGTGTGACCGCTTGATCCAGCAGACGATTCCGGTGGAATTCTTCCTGCCGGTCCGGATTCTCAGCGCCGGTCTCATCCTGCTCGTGGTGAACCTGGCGCTGGGATTCAACATCCGGATCCGGAAGGAGGACATGACGACCTTCCTCCTGCTGGCCTTGTGCGAGCCGTTCATCTACTTCTTCTGCGAAACCTACGGCATCAAGCTTACCGGCTCGCCCACGATCAGTGCGCTCGTGATCGCATCGACCCCGGTCGTCGCGGTGTTCGCCGGCCTGTTCTTCTTCAAGGAGAAAGTGACGGCCCTGAACATGGTGGGCATCCTGATCTGCCTTTCCGGCCTGTTCCTGGTGAGTCATGCCCGGTCGGAGACCGGCCGGTTCTTCGTGCTGGGCATCCTGGTGCTCCTGATCGCCGTTTTTGCCGAGGTCGGGCATGCCAGCTGCACGAAAGCCCTGACAAGCGGATATGCGCCTTCGGTGGTTGTGATGTACCAGTTCCTCATCGGCGCCGTGTACTTCTTCCCGTTCTTCCTGGCCCGCGGCCTGGAAACGTACGACCCGGTGCTGTACTGGTCCTGGGATGTCTGGCGGCCGATCCTGGCCCTTACCATCCTGTGCTCCAGCCTCGCGTTCTCGCTGATGGCCTTCTCCATCAAGCATCTGGGCGTTGCGAAGTCCACCATCTTCCTGGCGATGATCCCGGTCGCGACGGCGGTCTGGGGACTTCTTCTCGGGGATGAGATCCTCCGCCCCTTGCAGTGGGTGGGACTCGCCATCGCCTGCGCAGGCCTGATCCTGACACAGTGGAACGCAAAAAAAACGAAGGACGCCTGATCCTTCGTTTTTTTTTGAGTTCCGACGCGTGTCCTTACCGTCCCCGGATCTTCCGGAACCGTAGTTTGATGACGCCCCAGAAAGCCTCCCCGAAGATGCCGCTGGACATTTTCGAGGTGCCTACCTGGCGGTTTGTGAAGATGATGGGAACTTCCTGGATCCGGAAGCCCAGCTTGTAGGCGGTGTACTTCATCTCAATCTGGAAGCCGTATCCTTTCATCCGGACGTCGTCCAGGTCGATGGTTTCCAGGACTTTCCGCGTATAGCACACGAATCCGGCCGTGGTGTCGAAGACATGCATCCCGAGGACGCCCCGGACATAGGCTGATGCGTAGTAGGACATCATGATCCGGCTCATCGGCCAGTCCACGACGCTCACGCCGTGGCAGTAACGGGAGCCGACCGCGAGGTCCGCGCCACCGTCGCTGCAGGCGGAATACAGGCGCAACAGGTCGTCGGGGTTGTGGGAGAAGTCCGCATCCATTTCGAAGACGTAATCATATCCGTTCTCCAGCGACCACTTGAAGCCGGTGAGGTAGGCGGTCCCGAGTCCCTGTTTGCCGCTCCTCTCGAGCAGGTGGAGCCGCTCCGGGAATTCTGCCTGGAGGCCTTTCACGATAGCGGCCGTCCCGTCGGGGGAGCCGTCGTCGATGACGAGGACCTGGAAATCCAGCGGGAGGGAGAAGACCTTGCGGATGATGGCCTCGATGTTCTCCTTCTCGTTGTAGGTGGGGATGATGACGATCTTCTTGTCCATGGAAGTGCGGGGGTTGGAATTACCGGATGACGATCTCGGAACGGTCCGGGCCCACGGAGATGATCTTCACGGGACAGCCGGTCTCGCGTTCGATGAAATCGACATAGTTCTTGAAAGCGACAGGGAAGTCCTCGTACCGGCGGACCTTCGTGATATCCTCCTTCCAGCCCGGGAAGTCGGTATAGACCGGCTTGACGTCGTCCGTGCATTCGAACGGGAAATCCTTCGTGACCTTTCCGTCGATCTCGTAGGCCGTGGCGACACGGACCGTGTCGAAGCCGTTCATCACGTCGGCCTTCATCATGATGAGCTCGCTGACGCCATTCATCATCACGGCGTATTTCAGGGCCACAAGGTCCAGCCAGCCGCAGCGGCGGGGCCGTCCGGTCGTAGCGCCGTACTCGCGTCCGATCTGGCGGAGACGTTCCCCGTCGGCATCGAACAGTTCGGTGGGGAAGGGACCGCTGCCCACGCGGGTGCAGTAGGCCTTGAAGATACCCATCACCTTGCCCACGCGGTTCGGGGCCACGCCCAGTCCGGTGCACACGCCGGCCGTCATCGTGTTGGAGGAGGTGACGAACGGATAGGTGCCGAAGTCGATGTCCAGCATCGCGCCCTGCGCACCCTCCGCGAGGATGGGAACGTTCTCGTCCAGGTAGCGGTTCACGGCGAACTCGCTGTCGATGAAGGTGAAGCGCTTCATGCTTTCCACGGCGTTGAACCACTTGACCTCGTAGTCGGTGATGTCAAAGGGGAACTTGTACTGGGCAAGAAGTCCGAAGTGCTTGTATTTCAAGGCTTCGTAGCGCTGGAGGAACTCGGGGGAGAGGATGTCGCCCACGCGGAGCCCGTTCCGGCCGGTCTTGTCCATGTAGGTGGGGCCGATGCCCTTGAGGGTGGAGCCGATCTTTCCCTTGCCCTTGGAGGCCTCGGACGCCGCGTCGAGCATCCGGTGGGTCGGGAGGATCAGGTGCGCCTTCTTGGAGATCAGCAGTTTCCCGGAGATGTCCACGCCCTTGGCCTCGATGGCCTCGATCTCATCCTTGAGGATGACCGGGTCGATGACCACGCCGTTGCCGATGATGTTCACTGAATCCGGACGGAAGATGCCGGAAGGAACCGTGTGCAGCACGAAACCGTCCCCGTCGAAGACGAGGGAGTGACCGGCGTTGGGACCGCCCTGGAAGCGGGCAATCACCTTGTAGTCCGGGGTCAGTACGTCAACCACCTTGCCTTTGCCCTCGTCGCCCCACTGCAGGCCGAGGACCACGTCTACCTTGCTCATAATATGCCAGTTCGTTTGAAGATATAATCCACGTTCTTGAAATAGTAATCCAGGGTGAAGCAGCCTTCCAGCTCATCGACGGTGAGGAGCTTCATCACGGCGTCGCTTTCCTTGAGGAGGGTGCGGTAGTCCAGGCCTTCGGTCCAGGCCTTCATGGCGATGGGCTGGACGGTGTCGTAGGCCTGTTCGCGGGTGAGTCCCTTGCCGATGAGTGCGTTCATCACGCGTTGGGCGAAGATGACGCCCCGGGTGCGCCAGATGTTCGCCATCATGTTCTCCGGATACACCGTCAGGTTCTCGAGGATGCCCTTGAAGCGGCACAGCATGTAGTCCAGGAGTTCCGTGGCGTCCGGCAGGATGATGCGCTCCGTGGAGGAGTGGGAGATGTCCCGCTCGTGCCACAGGGCCACGTTCTCGCAGGAGGCGGACATGTAGCCGCGCATCACGCGGGCGCAGCCGCAGATGTTCTCGCTGGAGATGGGGTTGCGCTTGTGCGGCATGGCGGAGGAACCCTTCTGGCCCTTGCCGAAAGCCTCTTCGGCCTCGCGGACCTCGGTCCGCTGGAGGTTCCGTACCTCGAAGGCCATCTGCTCCAGGGTGGAGGCGATGACGGCGAGGGTGGCGATGTAGTAGGCATGGCGGTCCCGCTGGAGAACCTGCGTGGAGATATCGGCGGAGGCGATCCCCAGCTTGTCGCACACATAGTCCTGGATGAACGGCGGGATGTTGGCGAAATTGCCCACGGCGCCGCTCATCTTGCCGGCTTCGACGCCCTTGCGGGCGAACTGGAAGCGCTCGATGTTACGCTTCATCTCCTCATGCCACAGGGCCCATTTCAGGCCGAAGGACGTGATGTCGGCGTGGATGCCGTGCGTACGGCCGATGCAGGGGGTTTCCTTGAATTCGAGGGCGCGGCGCTTCAGTACCGCGAGGAACTCTTCCAGGTCCTTCTCCAGGATCGCGTTGGCCTGCTTGATCAGATAGCCGTTGGCCGTGTCCACCACGTCGGTGGAGGTGAGCCCGTAATGGACCCACTTCCGTTCCGGACCGAGGCTTTCGCTGACGGCGCGGGTGAAGGCCACGACATCGTGGCGGGTGACCTGCTCGATCTCCTGGATGCGGGCCACGTCGAACGTCGCGCCAGCGCGGATCTTCTCCACGTCCTCGCGCGGGATGACGCCGAGCTCGCTCCAGGCTTCGCAGGAGAGGGTTTCGACTTCGAGGTAGGCCTGGAACTTGTTCTGCTCGGTCCAGATGTCCCTCATCACCTTGCGGGAGTAGCGCTCGATCATATCTTCTTCAGGAAGTCTTCGATGTTCTTTCCGATGCGGGCGGCGAGGTCTTCGTCGGCGGCCTTCTCGAAGGGCACGCCGGTAATGTGCTCGTAGAGCTCGATGTAGCGGTCGGTGATGCCGGAAATGACCTGCTCCGTCATCTCGGGAACCTGCTGGCCTTCCTGGCCCTGGAACCCGTTCGCCATCAGCCACTCGCGGACGAACTCCTTGGAGAGCTGCTTCTGGTGCTCGCCGCGGGCGAGGCGCTCCTCATAGCCGTCGGCATAGAAATACCGGGAGGAGTCGGGGGTGTGGATCTCGTCCATCAGGAGGATCTCGCCATCCCGCTTGCCGAACTCGTATTTGGTGTCCACGAGGATGAGTCCCTTCTCGGCGGCCATCTCGGTCCCTCTCCGGAAGAGGGCGCGGGTGTAGGCCTCGAGCTTCTCGTAATCCTCCTTTCCGACGATGCCGCGGGCGATGATCTCTTCCTTGGAGATATCCTCGTCGTGGCCTTCGTCGGCCTTCGTGGTCGGGGTGATGATGGGCTCGGGGAAGCGTTGGTTCTCCACCATCCCGTCGGGGAGGGGAACGCCGCAGAGCGTGCGCTTGCCGGCCTTGTATTCACGCCAGGCGTGTCCGGTCAGGTAGCCGCGGATGACCATTTCCACCTTGAACGGTTCGCACCGCCAGCCGATGGTGGCCATCGGGTCCACCTCGGCGATCTTCCAGTTGGGGATGATGTCGGCGGTGGCGTCGAGGAAACGGGAGGCAATCTGGTTGAGGACCTGCCCCTTGTAGGGAATGCCCTTGGGGAGGACTACGTCGAAGGCGGAGATGCGGTCGGTGGCGACCATGATGAGGACATTGGAACCGATGCTGTACACATCGCGGACCTTGCCGGTGTACTTGGACACTTGGCCGGGGAATTGGAAATCGGTACGGACTAGAGCTTTCATAAGGAATTTGTTAATCCGTGCACGAAGGTACGGACTTTTTTTCACACTTTAAAAGATAAGTGGTATATTTGTGTATGAAAAAAATCGATTGTTTCGTCTCCCTGGCCTCCCAGGCCGGAACGTTCTCCTCCGAACCCGAAATCGCCTCCGTACAGGTAGCGGTGGGCCCTTTTACCCGCAGCGAAACCATCCGGCAGGTCGCCTCGGCGGCATCTGCCGAATTCACCCTTCTCTACACCCGTACCACCAGCGTCTCGCTGGTCCATTATGCCTTGGAGCGGATGCTGCAGGTGGCCGGCGATACCGGCGCGGACTTCCTGTATGCCGACCATTTCGCTTCCAAGGGCGGCGAGACGGCCCCGGCACCCGTCATCGACTACCAGGAGGGTTCCCTCCGGGACGACTTCGATTTCGGCGGGCTGCTCCTCCTCCGGACATCGGCCCTGAAGGATGCGGCATCCCGGATGGACCGGAACTATGAGGCGGCGGGGCTGTATGACCTCCGCCTGAAGGTCTCACAGAAGGGGAGACTGGAGCACATCGGCGAGTATCTCTATTATGAGATCGAGACCGACCTCCGCACTTCCGGCGAAAAACTGTTCGACTATGTGGACCCCCGCAACCGGAATTCCCAGTTGGAGATGGAACAGGCCGTAACGGACCACCTCAAGGCCGTCGGTGGCTATCTGGAGCCGGTTTTCCGGGACGTGGACCTCTCCGAAGGGGATTTCCCGGTGGAGGCTTCGGTGGTGATTCCCTGCAAGAACCGCGTGAAGACCATCGGCGACGCCCTCCGGTCCGCGCTTTCCCAGAAGACGGATTTCCCTTATAATGTCATCGTGGTCGATGACAATTCCACGGATGGTACCGTGGACGTAATCCGGTCCTTCCTCGGCGATCCGAAACTGGTCTATATCGCCCAGGATCCTACCTGGCATGCCATCGGCGGAAACTGGAATGCGGCCATCCATCATCCGTCCTGCGGCCGTTTCGCCCTCCAGCTGGACTCGGACGACCTCTATTATGACGGGAATACGGTGCAGAAGTTTGTCGATGCCTTCCGGGAGCAGGGATGCGCCATGGTTGTCGGCTGCTACCGGATGACGGACTTCGACCTGAACCCGCTGCCGCCCTTCGTGGTGGAGCACAGGGAGTGGACCCCGGAAAACGGGCGGAACAACGCCCTCCGGGTCAACGGGCTCGGTGCTCCGCGCGGCTTTTGGACACCGCTCCTGCGGAAACTGAATTTTCCCACGACCAAGTACGGGGAGGATTATGCCGTAGGGCTCCGCATTTCCCGCGAGTACCGGATCGGCCGGGTGTGGGATGTCCTCTACACCTGTCGTCGATGGGGCGGAAACTCCGACAGCGACCTGTCGGTGGAAAAGGTCAACGCGAACAACTTCTATAAGGACCGTCTCCGCACTTGGGAGCTTCAGGCCCGCATCGCCTTGAACAATAGGTAATTGCGGCACTCCAGCCCCTTTCTGGCCTGTTTTTTTGGAAAATTTTTTGCAAAAAAGTTGCGAAAAAATTTGTCAGTTCAGAAAAAAGGTGTACCTTTGCAATCCCGTTCGGAACACGAGCGGGTTTTTAAACGCCCGGCGGCGAGTCGGGGGATGAAAAAAGCTCATTGAAAAGACTGAAAGGAAAGTACAAGCAAGTAC
>JAFUDV010000058.1 GCA_017464245.1 Bacteroidales bacterium
AAGCGCGACTTCGCTCTCAACCTCAAGACCAAGAAGTTCTGGTCCGAGACTGAGCAGCGTTTCATCACCCTCAAGGTGACCACCAAGGGTATGCGTATCATCGAGAAGAACGGTCTCGACGCCACCCTGAAGGAGGCCCAGAAGAAAGGATACGTGAACCTTGTTTAATTCGTAAGCACTATGGCAAAGAAGACCAAAGGAAACAGGGTGCAGGTCATCCTGGAGTGCACTGAGCAGAAAGCGAGCGGTGTACCTGGTATGTCTCGTTACATCACCACCAAGAACAAGAAGAACACCCCGGAGCGTCTCGAGCGCATGAAGTACAACCCGTACCTCAAGAAAGTGACCCTCCATCGTGAAATCAAGTAAGTGAAAGGAGAGTAAGCTATGGCAAAGAAAGCAGTTGCAACCTTCGACGCCAAGGCCGGTGCCAAGCACATGGTCAAGGTCATCCGCATGGAGAAGAGCCCCAAGACCGGCGCCTACGTTTTCGTGGAGCAGCTCGTCGAGCAGGGCAAGGAGAAGGAGTTCTTCAACGCGAAGTAATTCCCCTTCCGCACACTGGAATCAAGTGGTTCGCCGATGGCGGACCACTTTTTTTGTCAGTGTAAAATGATTATATTTGCAGGCTATAAGAATTGACGGCAAATGGGCATTTTCGACAAGGGATTGGGGAAGACCAACCTGAACTTCTTCCAGAAGCTGGGACGGGCCATCGTAGGCAAGTCCAAGGTGGATGATGACGTGCTGGACGCCCTCGAGGAGGCGCTGCTTTCCTCGGACATGGGCGTGGACACCACCCTCAAGGTGATCGAGAACCTGGAGGACCGGGTGGAACGGGACAAGTACGTGTCCATGGACGAGCTCGTGGACCTGATCCGGGACGAAATCGGAAAGCTCCTGAATGTCGATGGCGACGACGCCCCTGTCCAGCCCTTCGATTTCACGAAGAAGCCCTATGTCATGCTCGTCGTGGGCGTGAACGGGGTGGGGAAGACCACCACCATCGGCAAGCTTGCGTCCATGCTCACGGATCAGGGCAAGAAGGTCGTGATCGGCGCCGCCGACACCTTCCGCGCCGCGGCCGTGGAGCAGCTTACCATCTGGGCGGAGCGCGCCGGGGTGGACATCGTCAAGCAGGAGATGGGGTCCGATCCCGCCTCCGTGGCCTTCGACACCGTGAAGTCCGCTGTCGCGAAGGGCGCCGACGTCGTCCTCATCGACACGGCCGGCCGCCTGCACAACCGCATCGACCTGATGAACGAACTCACCAAGATCCGCAATGTCATCCGTCGCGTGGTCCCCGACGGACCGCATGAGGTGCTCCTCGTGCTGGACGGCTCCACCGGTCAGAACGCGTTCGTCCAGGCGAAGGAGTTCGCCCGCGCCACGGACGTCACCGCCCTGGCCGTCACGAAGCTGGACGGCAGTGCCAAGGGCGGCGTGGTCGTGGGCATTGTGGACCAGTTCCGCTTCCCCATCAAGTTCCTCGGCATCGGGGAGGGGATCGACGACCTGAAGGTGTTCGACAAGAAGGAGTACGTGGAATCCTTGTTTAGAAAAGAAGATATTGAGAATTAGTATATTATGAAAGTTTCGTACAATTGGCTCAAAGAGTATCTGGAGTGTGACCTGACCGCCGGGCAGGTGGCGGAGGCGATGACCTCGATCGGTATCGAGGTGGACAGCGTGGAGATGGAGGAGGAGATTCCCGGAGGCCTTGCCGGCGTGGTGGTGGCCGAGGTCCTGACCTGCATCCCGCATCCGGATTCCGACCATCTGCACATCACGACCGTGAACGATGGCTCTCCGGAGCCCGTGACCGTGGTGTGCGGCGCCCCCAACGTGGCAGCCGGACAAAAGGTCCTCTTCGCCCGCATCGGCACCGTCCTGCCGGGTGATTTCAAGATCAAGAAGAGCAAGATCCGCGGTGTGGAATCCTTCGGCATGATCTGCGCACAGGACGAGCTGGGCATCGGCACCGACCATGCCGGCATCATGGTCCTGGAACCGGAAGCCGTCCCCGGCACGCCCGCGAAGGAATACCTCCACCTCAAGGAGGAGTCCGTCATCGAATACGAGATCACGGCCAACCGCATCGACGCGGCCTCCCATATCGGCGTGGCCCGCGACCTGTACGCTTACCTGAAGTCCCGCGACCTCCCGTGCAAGCTGAATCTTCCTTCCGTCGATGCGTTCGCGGAGGGCGAAGGCGAGGCCATCCCCGTGGAAGTGCTGGATACGAAGGGTGCTCCGCGCTATACCGGTATCACCGTGAAGGGCGTGAAGGTGGCCCCGTCCCCGGAGTGGCTCCAGAAGAAGCTCCTCTCGATCGGCCTCCGTCCCATCAACAACGTCGTGGATATCTCCAACTTCATCCTCTTCGAGACCGGCCAGCCCCTGCACACCTTTGACGCCGACAAGATCCGCGGCGGCAAGGTCATCGTGCGCCGCGCGGACCGGGACGAGCCCATCGTCACCCTGGACGGCATCGCCCGCAAGCTGGACGCCACCGACATGGTCATTGCCGATGCCGAAGGCCCGATGTGCATCGCCGGCGTGTTCGGCGGTGACGACTCCGGCGTGACCGGGAGCACCGTCAACGTGTTCATCGAAGGCGCCTACTTCGACCCGGGCTCCGTCCGGAAGACAGCCAAGCGCCAGCAGCTTTCCACCGACGCCTCCTTCCGCTTCGAGCGCGGCGCCGACCCGGAGGCCGCCCTGTACGCCGCCAAGCGCGCCGCCCTGCTGATCCTGGAACTTGCCGGCGGTAAGGTCGTCGGAAAGGTGCAGGAAGTGTATCCCGAGCCCATCGGCCGCAAGCGGATCGACCTGGACTATGACCGGATCGAGGCCTTCATCGGCAAGAAGATCGGCCACGACACCATCGGGAAGATCCTGGAGGCCCTGAACTACGTCTTCATCGAAAAGCGGGAGAACGGCGCCCTCGTCGCCGCCCCGACCTATATGGTCGATGTGTACCGCGAGTGTGACGTCGTGGAGGAAATCCTCCGCATCTACGGCTACGACAACATCGAGTTCCCGGACAATCTCCGGATGAGCGTGAACGCCACGCCGTCCCCGGAGCCCGAGGCCATCCGCAACGGCATCTCCAACTTCCTCGCGGCCAACGGCTTCACCGAGACCATGAACAACTCCCTCACCAAGGAGGAGTACTATACCAAGCTCACTACCTTCCCGGCCGAGCGCTGCGTCCGCATCGTGAACCCGCTGAGCCAGGACCTGAACGTGATGCGCCAGACCCTCATTCTGAACGGCCTGGAGGTCATCGCCTACAACATCAACCGCCAGGTCTCCGCCATGAAGACCTTCGAGTACGGATCGGTCTATCAGCGCCTTCCGGAAAAGGACGGCACCAACCTGGAAGGCTATGAGGAGCACCAGAACTTCGCCCTCCTCATCACCGGCACGCCCGCCAAGGTGTGGCGCACCCCGGCCGCGAAGAGCGACTTCTTCCAGCTCAAGGGCTATGTGGACCTGCTCCTGAAGCGTTTCCGCATCGACCCGACCACCCTGTTCACCTCCGCCGCTCCGGCCGACATCTTCGCCGAGGGTATCGTCTATAGCCTGCCCGGCAAGGAACCGCAGGTGCTCGCCACCCTGGGCACCGTGAACCCGGTCCTCGCGAAGCGGTTCGGCATCAAGCAGCCTGTCTTCGCCGCCGAGATCAACTGGCAGGTGCTCTTCAAGCTGGTGAAGCGCGACAAGTTCTCCTTCACGGAACTGCCCAAGTTCCCGGAGGTCCGCCGTGACCTGGCCCTCCTCCTGGACGAGTCCGTCCAGTACGGAGACCTCCGCAAGTCCGCCTTCCGCAGCGCCAGGAAGCTCCTCAAGAGCGTTACGCTCTTCGACGTGTACCGCAGCGAGGCGCTCCTCACCGGCAAGAAGCAGTACGCCCTGAATTTCGTCCTCCAGGACCCGGAACGCACCCTGACCGACGCCGAGGTGGAGAAGGCCATGGAACGGATTCTGGCCGGTTTCCAGAACGAATTCGGCGCCATCCTCCGGTAATGCGGAAAGCCCTGCATATCGTCGTGCTGCTCGCGGCCCTGGCGCTCGTTTCCTGCCGCGGCCCGCGGATGATTCCGAAGGATGACCTGACGGACATCTATTACGATATGTTTCTCCTGGACCAGCAGATCCGGGAGGACACCGACCTGCGCAGGCAAGCCGACACGACCCTCGTCTATGAGGCCGTGTTCAACAAGTACGGCTATGATACGGACGACTATCTGTACAGTCTCCAGACCTATCTGAAGGATCCGGAACGCTTTGCCCGTGTACTGGAGGACGTATCCAAGCGTTTCCAGGACCAGGCGGCCGCCTTGGACAAGGAAATCAGTCGGCTGGACCGCCTGGCGGGCCTCCTGAAGGTGAAGCAGGCTCCGGTCGATTCCATCCTGAGCATCTTCGGACGGGATTCCGTGTATGTGGGCCTGCCCCGCGTGCTCCGGGATTCGTCCCGATATGGGGCGTGGTTCCGTCTGACCGGTGTCCGGGCGGATTCCCTGATGGTCCCGGCGGATTCGCTGAAGGCCGATTCGCTGGCGGTGGAGCCGCTTGCCGCAGAGCCGGCGGAGAAGCCTGTCCTGGATCCCGGGAAGCCCGGAGAGAAACCCGACCTTCTGCCGGACCTGCCCAAGGGACGTCACCTGCCGCCCAAGCATCTGCAGGAAGAGGTCCTGGAAGTCCCGGAAGAAGTTGCTGAAGAAGTGAAAGCAGAATGAAAAGGATTGCAGCGAAATATGTCTATCCGCTCACCTCGGCGGCGCCGGTCCTGAACGGCTTCGTGGAGATGGAGGATGACGGGACCGTCATCCGGGTGGGCGCGTGCGAGGATCCGGCCCGGGAGCCCGTCTTCCTGGACGGAGCCCTGGTGCCCGGCTTTGTCAATGCCCACTGCCACATCGAGCTGTCCTACATGAAAGGCCTGTTCCGGAAGGGGACGGGCATGGCCGGGTTCATCGACCAGATCAATGAACTCCGCGACACCAAGTCCCTGGAACAGAAGGTGTACGACCTCACCGTGGCCATGGACTCCCTCTGGGAGCAGGGCGTCGTTGCGATGGCCGACATTTCCAACTGCGACGATTCCTTCGCCGTCAAGGCCCGCCATCCGATGTACACCCGCACCTTCCTGGAGGTCTTCGGCACCGAGCCGGAGGATTGCGGGGCCGTGATGGAAGGGGTCCGGAAACTCAAGGCCGTTGCGGACGGGTACGGCATCGACGCCGCCCCCACGCCGCATGCGTGTTATACCATGAGCCCTGAACTCGTCACCGCCGTGAGCGCCGAGGGACTGGCATCCGGCTTCCTGTCGTTCCACAGCGAGGAGACGGAGGAAGAGGAGGAGATGCTCAAATACGGCTCCGGAAAGATGTGGGAGAACCGCAAGGCGGCCGGGATGAGCGTCCCGCCCGTCACCGGCAAGTCCTCCCTCCTGTATTTCATCGACCGGCTCCTGAAGGGGCATCCCGCCCCCTTCGACGAGCACATCCTGCTGGTCCATGAATGCTGCATGGACCAGGAAGGGATCGATGCTGTGAAATCCGTGATGAACCATCCTTTCGTGGCGGTGTGTCCGCTGTCGAACCTGTTCATACACAATACGCTGCCCCCGATCGGGCTGATGCGCCGGAATGCGCTGAAGATCTGCGTGGGCACGGATTCCCTCTCGTCCAACGACGACCTCCGTATCGTGGACGAACTCTTCTGTCTCCAGCGGAACTTCCCGGAGGTCCCGCTCGGGGAGCTTTTCACCTGGGCCTCCCGCAACGGGGCGGAATTCCTGGCCAGGCCGGAATTCGGCACCCTGGAGCCGGGGAAGCGTCCGGGCCTAGTCTTTGTCGATCATCTGGATGCGGAAGGACGCCTCACCGCCTCCAGCCAATCCCATCGCCTATGATGCGGGAGACCACGGTTTTCGGGCCCATCTTCTCGCGGCGGCTCGGTTCCTCGCTGGGCATCAACCTGCTGCCTGAGCGGGGAAAGTTGTGCAACTTCGACTGCATCTACTGCGAATGCGGCTGGAATGCCGACGGCCGGGGCGACCGGGTGATTCCGAAGGCGGTAGATGTCCGGAAGGCCCTGACGGCCAAACTGGAAGCCTGTGCGGCCGCGGGAACGCCCATCGACTCCATTACATTCAGCGGCGACGGCGAACCCACGCTCAACCCGGATTTCCCCGAGATCATCGACCTGACCCTGGAACTGCGGGACAAGTATTATCCCCAGGCGAAGGTGTCCGTCCTCTCCAATGCGACGAAGACCTGGCGTGAAGGCGTTTTCCAGGCGCTCCGGAAGGTGGACAATCCCATCCTGAAACTGGACGCCCCCACGGATGAAGGAGCGGCCCTCGTGAACCAGCCCGTGGGCGAGTATCACGTGGAGGACATTGTCCGCGACTTGGAACGGTTCGAAGGCGATTTCGTCCTGCAGACGATGTTCCTGCGAGGGGACGGATTCGAGACGGCGGACTGGGTGGACGGCTGGATGGATATCGTCCGGCGGCTCCGGCCCCGGGAGGTGATGGTCTATACCATCGACCGGGAAACCCCGCAGAAGGGGCTTCGGAAATATACCGCGGAGGAGATGCGCGCCCTCGTGCAGCCGCTCCTGGACGAAGGATACAAGATTCAAATCAAAGGATAACGATATGGCTGAATTATTCAAAAAGTATGGCTATACGCCTGACAAGGAGGCGATTGCCCGGCATCTGGAACTGATTGCTTCCTCCCTGGAGCAGGTCGTTTCCGACGCCGTCCTGAAGGAGTGCTTCTCCATCATGGACCTGACCACGCTGAGTTCCAAGGATACGCCCGCATCGGTCACCAGACTGGTGGACAAGGTGAACGCCTTCGCCGCATCCCATCCGGATTTCCCGCTGCCTGCCTCGGTGTGCGTGTATCCGAACTTCGCGTCCGTCGTCCGGGAGCGCCGCTGCACCCCTGCGGTCCATGTGACCACGGTCGCCGGCTGCTTCCCGACATCCCAGAGTTTTCTCGAAGTGAAGCTCCAGGAGATTGAGATGGCCGTCCGTGCCGGGGCCGATGAAATCGACATCGTCTTGGCCCTCAATTCGTTCCTCGTCGGCGATTATGCGACGGCCGGTGCCGAGATCGCGGCCAGCCGCGAGCGGATCGACCGGGTGGCGGCGGAACTGGGCCGTCCCGTCGTGCTGAAGGTGATCCTGGAGACCGGTCTGCTGGTGACGCCCGAGGCCATTGCCGACGCATCCTTCCTCGCGATGGAAAATGGGGCCGACTTCATCAAGACGTCCACCGGCAAGGTGGAGGTGAACGCCACGCCGATGGCTGCGTACGTGATGTGCGAGTGCATCAAGCGCTTCCATGAGCAGACGGGCCGAAAAGTGGGCTTCAAGGCCGCCGGCGGTATTTCCTCCGCCATGGATGCCGTGTGCTATTACTCCATCGTTTCCACCCTCCTGGGCAAGGAGTGGCTGAACAAGGGCCTGTTCCGTTTCGGCGTGAGCCGCCTCGCGAACCAGCTCCTGTCCGCAATTGAGAAGAAGACGGTGACGTTCTTCTAGCCTTTCCGTCCGATAGCCGTCTAAACGTTTTTTCCGGAAATCGCCCCTGCAGGGGCCTGGAAGGCCGATGGAATGACGCAAATTCGGAAATGAACCGTAAAAGGCGCGTTTCGGAGCGCCTGAGAAACCGTAAAAGTGGCCTTGCACGTTTGTGCAGGGCCATTTCTGAAATTAAACGGTTAAAATTTTTTTGAGACGGCTCTGTTTCGCAGCTTTGCATCCGAGAAAAAGAATTGTGTCATGCGAAGCTGTTGGAAATGGTTATTGTTGATGCTGGCGGTCCCGATGGCCTGCCGGCAGGAGGAACAGCCCGGCCCTTCCGGGCGGCAGGTGGATACGCGCGCCCTCTCCCATGGGCTGATCGAACTGGGGGAGAAACTGGAGGATCCCTATTCGGTGGAGAACATGCGGGAGGCGCTCGCCCGCCTGTATCCGACGCGGGCGGGAGAGATTCCCGTCTCCACGACGGACCTGTATGTCCGTTTCCTCCCGGAAACGGAGGATCAGTACGCCCGTCTTCTCGCCCTGGACCTGAAACTGACGGACCATCCCGTGGACTACCGGATCGTCCGGGAGGGGGACTATTATCATGACCCGGACCTGTCGGAGGAGGCCATTACGTGGCAGTATGCGGTGGTCCCGCATGATTTCAGTTTCCCACCCGGCATCCGGTACGAGATCCTGGACGAGTGCTTCATCTCGGAGAACGACCCGGTTACGCGGGCGGAGAGCGGCATCGACTGGGATGCCGTGGAACGGGAGGCTTTCGCCCTCACCGGGAATGAGGACCTTTTCCCGGAAACGCGGGACGGGGAGGAGCAGCCGCAAGGACCGGTCTTCCCTACGGGACGGATTACCGTGGAGGACCCGAATGCCTTCGGAGGAAAGCCCTACGGCCTTTCGGGCGTGATGGTATGCTGCAACAGTTTCGTCAAGTTCGCAACGGCTTATACCGACCGGGACGGATACTACCAGCTTCCCAAGAAATACAGTTCCACGCCCCGCTACCGGTTGGTATTCAAGAACTCCGCCGGCTTTTCCATCGGACTGAACCTGGTGCTGGTGCCGGCTTCCGTCTCCACGCTGGGCACGGGACCCGCCTCCGGGGTCGATGCCCATATCGACGCCTCTTCCGACGGTGCCCTTTTCCGCCGGGCGGCCGTGAACAACGCGGCCTACGATTACATCGCCCGCTGCGCCTCATCCGACCTGGACCTCAAGGCGCCGCCACAGGACCTGCGGATCTGGATCTTCAAGGACCTCAAGTGCAGCAGCAGCGCGATGCTCCACCATGGTGCTTTCGTGGAGACGAACGAACTGATCCAGCGCTATCTGGGCGGTTATGTCTCCCTTCTGAAAGTGTTCCTGCCGGACATCACCATCGGTGCCGGGGGAGATGGGACGGAGTTCATCGACCTGTATTCCGCCACGATGCATGAGATGGCGCACGCGAGCCACTACGCCCAGGTCGGGAACAACTGGTGGAACCCGTACATTACCTATATCCTGCGGTCTTATGTGACCGAGGGGCGGGAAGCCTATGGAAGCGGGACATCGGAAAATGCCGGTTATTGCGAGATCGGGGAGATGTGGGGCTATTTCATGGAAAGTGTCCTGTTCCAGGACCGGTACGGCGGAGATCTGCCCACTTTCGGAACTTCCTACTGGTTCTATCCGCAGATCTTCCGGTATCTCTACGAGCGGGGCATGACCTGCGCCCAGATCTTCCGGGCACTCAAGTCCGGCGTCACCTCGCGGGACGATCTGCTGGACGCGCTGGTGGAACTCTACCCCGAGCGGGAGAGCACACTTGCCCAGGTATTCAGCCGGTACAGCCGATGAAAAGGATGCTGCTTCTTGCGGCTGCGCTCCTGGTGTGGTGGGCCGCCTCCGCCCAACGCTTTTCCGTGGCGACCAACATGCTGGACTATGCCGATTTCGGCACCCTGAACGTAGAGGGGGACCTGGCGGTGGCCCGCCAGTGGAGCCTCACCGCGGGAGCCAAGTACAACCCCTTCCTGTTCCGGGCCGATACGGAAGAACCATTGTCGGCCCGGCAGCGGGTGTATGCCGCCGGTGTCCGGTTCTGGCCCTGGCACGTATTCTCGGGCTGGTGGCTCGGCGGGAAGATACAATATCAGGAATACAACCGGGGAGGGCTCCGCTCGGCCAGGACGGACGAGGGGGACAGATATGGGGCGGGCCTCTCCGCCGGTTTTTCCTACATGCTCCACCCGCATGTGAACGTGTCCATCGGGGCGGGCGCCTGGGCCGGATTCGAGCGCTATACCCTGTATTCCTGCCCTGTGTGCGGCATGACGGAAGGGTCGGGAGAGAAGACATTCATCCTTCCAAGCGACCTGATGCTCTCCCTGTCCTATGTCTTCTGACCTGCTCCGCCTGCTCCTGCCGGTGGCCCTCCTGGCATCCTGCTCCGTCAAGGAGGACCGGTCGGCCTGCCCCTGCGCCCTGGTCCTGGATTTCTCCGCCTTGCCGGTGACGCCGGTCATGCTGTCGGTGGAAGGGGAGGCCTGTTCGATCCTCCAGGTCGTGCATTCGGATACGCTCATGACCCTGTCGGTCCCCAGGTCGGACCTTTCCGTCTCCGTGACGGGGGGTGCGCTTCCGGATGGAACCGGCGGTGTGCAGGTTCCCTACGGAGAAGAAGCTGCGCCGCTGTATCTGTTCCACGCCTCCGTCTCTTCGGAGGCGGACCAGGTGGTTCTGCCCGTGCATTTACGTAAACAGTTCTGCCAGCTGTCGCTGGTTTTCTCCGGTCCTCCGGGCTATGGCCCGCCGTTCGAAGTGGAGGTGGAAGGTTTCGTGGGAGGGTGGCTTCGGGACGGAAGCCCCTCGGAGGGCCCTTTTTCCCATCGTCTCCTGCCCGGGAAGGACGGAACGGCCACGCTCCGTCTGCCCCGTCAGCAGGATGATTCGCTCCTGATGCATATCGTTTTCTCCGACCAGGTGGTCCGGACTTTCGCCCTGGGCAACTACATGGCCGCCGCCGGCTATGACTGGTCCGCTCCGGACCTCGCCGACCTCACCCTCCATGTCGATGTTTCCGTCACCTCGGTGACCATCTCGACGGACGAGTGGTCCCAGACGGAAGAAATTGAACTTTTTATATAAGAAATTTTGCATATATAAGAATAATATAATATATTTGCCATGAAAGTGTGTCACGAGAAGAACTCTTATGAAGTTGGCCACTTAAATAGGAGGACTTCGTAACTTTGAAAGAGATGGTGGTAGGTCCACCGCATACGGCGTACAGGCGCAGTTTGCAAAC
>JAFUDV010000009.1 GCA_017464245.1 Bacteroidales bacterium
CCGGCATCATCGCCAACAACGACTCCACGCTCGTCGCCCTCGGTGACATCACGCACGGAGCCGCCCTCCTCGGGGTCATAGGCATCGTCATCACCGGCGCCCTCGTCATCCTGAAGGTCTAGGGAAGCATCCTCATCGGCATCCTCGTGACTTCGGTCATCGGCCTCTTCATAAAGGGACCGGACGGTGCGGCGCTCACCCACTTCACCGGCGTCATTTCCGCTCCGGACAGCGTCGCCCCGATCTTCTGCCAGTTCGAGTGGGGCCAGATCCTGAGTTGGGACATGCTCGCCGTCGTGTTCACCTTCCTGTTCATCGACATGTTCGACACCATGGGCACCATCATCGGCGTGTCCCAGAAGGCCGGCATGGTGGATGAGAAGGGCAATGTGGACGGCATTGACAAGATGTTCATGGCCGACTCCATCGCCACCGTGTGCGGCCCTGCCTGGGCACCTCCACCACCACGACTTACGTCGAGAGCGCTTCCGGCGTGGGCGAAGGCGGACGTTCCGGCCTCACGGCCTTCACCGTCGCGATCCTGTTCGCCCTGGCGCTTCTCTTCTCCCCGATCTTCCTCGCCATCCCCGGCGCCGCCACGGCCCCGGCCCTGGTGATCGTGGGCGTCATGATGATGAGCCCGGTCGCGAAGATCGACTGGGAGGATTACTCCGAGAGCATCCCGGCGTTCATCACCGTCTTGATGATGCCCGTCGCCTACTCCATCTCCGACGGCATCCTCCTCGGCGTCATCTCCTACGTGCTCCTGAACGCCTGCGCAGGCAAGTTCAAGAAGATTTCCGTCACGATGTGGATCCTCGCAGCCCTGTTCATCTGCAAGTACATCTTCATCTAAAGCGCTGACAAGCAGCAAAATAAACATCAAGAGGTGCATCACGCGGTGCACCTCTTAAATTATATTCACCTGGTAATCAGGCGATTACTCGTAATCGAAGTGATAACCCTTCAGATACTCCTCCGTATATACCGTTGAGAGAAGATCGTACATCTGCGGATCGTGCTCCTTGAGTTGTTCGCGGGTCTTGAGCGTGAAGTTCTTTCCGGTAGCCGGGTCCTTGACGATCATGCGGCAGGTGTTATACCAGGCCTGGGAGGCCTCGGCGAAATACTCTTCGGAGTTCGTCATCGCGTAGTCATACACGCCGCCCTGCCAGAGGCCGGTCGTCTTCGCATGGTTGTAGCAGTCCAGGAGTTTCTTCTCGAACCCGTTCCAGGCCTTGCGGAGGGCGTAGTCCACATTATGGGCGAACTCGTGGACCATGATGCTTTCGGTGGCGTAACGCTCCGTGAAATTCGGGATCTTGACGATATTCTCTTCGCCGATGCTCATGACGGGAAGCGCCTCCGTGGCGCCGTAACCGCGCCCCCGGGCATTCCAGTCGGTATCCGGCCACCAGATGGGCATGATGGCGCACTCCGGGATGTCGGTGATGTTCTGCTGATAGCCGCAGATCACCACGCGCCAGTGCATCTCAATCATCTTCTTCCGGGCCTCGGGATGCTTCTCAAGCATCGTGTGGACAATGTAGCGGCACTGGATCAGCGCCTCGTCGCGGACTACGGCCGACGCCAGGATGGGGAACCCTTCGTCGGCGATATACTTCTTGTACCAGGAACTGAGCGGCGAAGACTTTCCGTCCAGCCACTGCAGCAGGTCCGCCGGCGGGGCGGTGATGGCGTCGGGGTCTTGCTCGGTCTGCCCTTTCGGGTCGGTGGCGGGATCATACGGACGCTTGGCGCAGCCTGACACGGCCAGGCAGACGCAGAGGGAGAGAAGGACGAAACGTTTCATGGGCCTACAGATTCCAGTCGTCACTCCGCAGCGGCGGAACGGGGATTCCCGGGGTCTTTTCCATATTCGCGCCCATCCAGTTGCGGAATCCGTAGCGGACGGCGATGGGCTTCGAGACATCGGGACATTTCACGATAATGGTCTGGCCATCCCAGTCGACCTCCGCCTCGGCGAGGTGGAACTGCTTGTCCGCCCCCGCGAGTTCGAAGCCCACGATGCTGCGGGACGAGATGGACTGGAGGTTGGACCAGACATGGGTGAGAAGTACCTTCACGCGGCCGTCCTCCAGATACTCAATGCTCTTGAATTCAGGGAGTTCGATATCGAAATTCAGGTTCTGCCCATACACGGACTGCAGGGCGCGGAGAAGCATCATGCCGGCCACTTCCTGCTTCTGGGAAGGATGCACCGTCACCTGGTTGCCCCAGGTTTCGGTGGAGACGGCGTAACTGTTCGGGATGGTCTTGAGGCTGCGGAGCTGGGTTTCCACGAACTGCGGACGCCAACGGCCGTTGGGATCGCCATGCTCGTAGGGAGCCAACAGGGCAAATATGAACGGCATGTCTCCCCTGCCCCAGCGGTCGCGCCAGAGTTTCACCATCGCGGTCTGGAGCTTGTCATAGCAGTTCTGGCCGATGTTGGAGCAGCCCTGATACCACAGGAAACCCTTTGCTGCATAGCCCGCAATCGGGGCCATGCGGCCGTTCCAGATCAGTTCCGGCGTCTCGGGCCAGCGGTCGGGGACATCCTGGATGGCGTCAATGGCGGCGCGCTCCTCGGCCGTGATGCCGGCGGCGTCGATCGCCTCGTTCGTCATCCACGGCTCGATGCG
>JAFUDV010000059.1 GCA_017464245.1 Bacteroidales bacterium
AGGACAACGACGTTGATCTTCTGGTCAAGGGCAACGACTTCTTCCGGATGGGAGATGCGGCCCCAGCTGAGGTCTGTGATGTGGATGAGACCGTCTACGCCACCGAGGTCTACGAACACGCCGTAGTTGGTGATGTTCTTGACCGTTCCCTCGAGCACCTGGCCCTTCTCCAGCTTGGAGATGAGCTCGGCGCGCTTGGCCTCCTGCTCGGCCTCGAGAAGGGCCTTGTGGGAGACGACCACGTTGCGGAACTCCTGGTTGATCTTGACGATCTTGAAGTCCATGTTGGTATCGACGTACACGTCGTAGTCACGGATGGGCTTGATGTCGATCTGGGAACCCGGGAGGAAGGCCTCGATGCCGAACACGTCGACGATCATGCCGCCCTTCGTGCGGGTCTTGACATAACCCTTGACCACCTCGTTGTTCTCGTAGGCGGCGTTGACCATATCCCAAGACTTGAGCTGGCGGGCCTTCTTGTGGGAGATGACCAGCTGGCCCTTGCGGTCCTCGGCGGATTCCACGAGCACATCCACCTTGTCACCGACCTTGAGGTCCGGGTTGTAACGGAACTCGGGGGCGGAGATGACGCCTTCGCTCTTGGCGCCGATGTTCACGACGACCTCGCGCTTGTTGATCGCGGTGACGACACCCTCGACCACCTCGTTCTCGGTGACCTTCTGGAGGGTCTGGTTGTACAGGGCGGCGACTTCCTCGCGGTTCTCACCGGCGGCGGAATCGTTCTCGAACGCATCCCAGTCGAAATCCTCGGGGGCGACGGAGGCGTTGAGGGGGGCCTTCTTGGGGGCTTTTTCCTGGACAGGGGCCTCGGCGTTCACCTGGGGCTCTTCTGCCACGTTCTTGATTTCTTCAGACATAGTACTTTTGGTTGGATACTAGTTGTTTAACATTATTTCCTGTGCTCTCCGGACACGACAAAAAAGCACGCCTCCGGAAAAGCGTGCAAAAATACGAAAAAGTTTCTGGAATTCAAACGGAAAGTCAGAGCAATTTCTTCTTTTTGAAGGCAAACCAGATCGCCAGGCAGGAAAGGGCCATCACCCCCAGGATGATGATCCAGTTCCAGAACGAGGCGTTGGGCTCGTCGGCCGCGATCATGGGCAGGCGGACGTTCATCCCGTAGAAACCCGCGATGAGGGTGGGCGGCATCAGGAACACGGAGACGACCGTGAACACCTTCATGATCTTGTTCTGCTCCAGGTTGATCAGACCCAGTACCGTGTCCTGCAGATACTCCAGACGCTCGAAGCAGAAGTTCGTGTGGTTCAGCAGCGAGGAGATGTCCTGCAGGAGGACGTTCAACCGCGGCTCCAGCGAGGTCGGGACCTTGGTGCTCCGCATCAGGTTGGATATCAGGCGCTGCTTGTCCACGACGTTCTCGCGGATCATCATCGTGTTCTCCTGCAGCTGGGAGATGTCGATCAGGAGTTCCTGGTCGATGTCCTCCTCCTCGTTGATGCGCTTGGCGTACTGGGAGATCTCCTTGGAAAGGAGCTCGATCATATCCGCGTCCAGGTCCACGCGCTGGTCCAGGATCGTGGCGAACACCGTGAATCCGGAAGGATACTGCCTGGGATTCACCTGAAGCCGCCGCTGCAGTTCCGTAAAGCTGCGGAGCGGTACTTCCCGGAGGGTGGTGAGGGTACGGTCCACCAGGGTGAAGGAGACCGCCTGCATGTTGTACTCCTCCGCCCCCGGGGTCAGGAAGTTGGTGTTCGCGAAGATGGCGTCGTCCGTCTCGAAATAGCGGGAGGAGCTTTCGATCTCCTCCGCCTGCGCCCGGCTCTGGATCTCCGTTCCGAGGAAGGCCTCGACGGCACGCTTCTCCGCCCCGGAGGGATCCACCAGGTCGATCCAGACGGCGTTGTCAAGGGAAATCTTCGCGAAATCTTTCTCCGACTGGGAGAACAGGATCTTTCCGTTTTCTCTGTAGAAGATATTCAGCATATCGTTCCAGCGGGTTTTAGCTCCGGGCCAGTCGTACCGGATGGATTGTACATCGATAACCAGCTGCCATTACGGAAAAGGCAGCTCACAAAGGTACGGATTTTTCCGGAAACTGCAACAATTTGCAGCGGAAAACGAAACAGGCCGGGAATTTCTTCCTGACCTGTTGTCGGGATGATCCGACTCGAACGGACGACCCCTACGTCCCGAACGTAGTGCGCTAGCCAACTGCGCTACATCCCGATTGCCCTTCGGATAGCCGGGCCGGCTGTAAGTTCAGCTTACGAAAGCTTGTTGATATAGACCTGGAGACCGCTCTTGAGGTTGGAGGCCTTGTTCTTGTGGATCACGCCGATCTTCGCGAGCTTGTCGATCATCGCATAGACCTTCGGAGCGCTCTCCTCGGCAGCTTTCTTGTCAGTGGTATTGCGGAGGTCGCGGATCGCGTTCCTCGTCGTCTTCGCATAATACTTGTTATGCAATCTGTGCCTCTCATTCTGGCGAGAAGCCCTTTGTGCAGATTTTGTGTTCGCCATTGCTTTATTTTTTTATTTCTGGTAGTGGGTAGGAGAATCGAACTCCTATTGCGGGAATGAAAATCCCGAGTACTAACCGTTATACGAACCCACCAAAGCGTTCTTTGCTCCCCTTTACGCGGGTTTCCGCGTTTTAAGGGAATGCAAAGGTAAGAATAATTTCCGGGAACGCAAAATTATTTTTCATTTTTCCACTCGAAGGAGTACAGGATGGACTCCACCTGGCGGAGATACTGGCGCTTGTCGTACCTGGGAGCGAACACGAAGGCCTCCAGGACGATGATATCCTTCCCGTCCGGGCTGTAGAAAGAGTGGGAGACGAAAGGACCGCCCATATAGTCTCCCTGGACCTCCCAGAAGCCGCGCGTCTCCACGAAGTCGATGCCGTGGTACTTGAGGCTGCGGGTGGAAGGCTGGATGGCCGTGGAGGTGGTCATGTAGGTTCCGTCGAACATGCCGGGAACATTGGCCTTCATCACCTCGTTGCGCTTCCCGATGATGTTCTCCACCTGGAAAGGATCCTCGGGAACGGGATAGCGGTAGGCCATCACCACCTGGCTGGTATACTGTTTCTCGTCGGCCGCCCAGAAGAAATCATCCGTCACTTTCTTGAGCTTGTACCCGGAGGAGAAATGCAGGATGCCGCCGGTGAGCTTCTCCACGGGATCCCGGAGCGTCAGTTCCTCATAGAGGATGGAATTCGCGATGATGCGGTCCCGTTCGGCCGCCTCGAAGAACTCGGGCAGCTGGTCCGTGGCTCCGGCAAGAATCTCCAGCGCCCCTTCCTCATCATAGGCATTGACCTGCGCCACGCTCTGGGGACGGGCCCACTGGTCCCGCTTGTACATCATCCCGGTCTTCTGGTTCTGGGGGTTGATGTTCAGGATGAGGATGTTCCGGTGCATCTTGAACATGTTGTTGAAGCTGCCCGGAGGGACGTTCGCCAGGGTGAACAGCGGCTCCCGCTGCGCCAGGTACGGGCAGTCTCCGGCCAGGCAGTCGCGGAGGGCCGTGCCGATGTTCCCTTCCCAGTTGTCCTTGTCGATCACGACGACGATCTCGCCGGCCTTGCCGCTCACGTTCGGGAGCAGCGCACCGCGGTTCCGTCCCTTGCAGCCCGCGAGGGCGAGCACCACCGCCACGAGGGCGAATATCTTTCCGAAATGTCTCATAGCATGATGTATTATCTGATCAGTCTTCCGATGTCGTTCCCGAAGGCGAGGACCATGAGCATCACCAGCAGGAACATGCCCACCATCTGAGCCGCCAGGATGAACTTGTCGCTGGGCTTCCGTCCCGTCACGATCTCATACAGGCAGATGACGATGTGCCCCCCGTCCAGGGCCGGGACGGGCAGGAGGTTCATCACCCCCAGCATGATGGAGAGCAGCGCCAGCAGCGACACGAACCGGTACCAGTCCCACTGCGCCGGGAACACCTGGCCGATGGCAATGAAACTGCCCACGGACTTATAGGCCTCCGTGCGCGGCGTGGCGACGAGCTTGAGGTCCTTCAGGTATCCGCCGATCGTGGAGAAAGTCAGCTTGAAGCCGGCGGGAACCGCTTCCAGGAACGAATACTCCTTATATTCATAGCCCGGGGACAGGGTGTACACCCCTACCCTGCCGGTACTGTCCACCTGGAGGGGAACCTGCAGCGTGTCGGCCCCGCGCAGGATGTCCACACTCACTTCCCCCCCGGCATGCCGCGCGAACAGCGGCCGCGCCTCCTGCAGGTATTCCACCGGCTCTCCGTCAACATGGACGATCCGGTCCCCGTGCAGCAGGCGTCTCTCGTTGGGCGTCCCTGCCAGGATGGTGTCCACGACGAAGGGGACGGCCAGGTCGAACATCCCGGGCGTGTTCAACACGTCCCCGATCCGGGCCTGGTCCATGTAGATGTCCAGGGTGTCCGTCCCGCGGAGGACCGTCACCTTGCGGACGTCCCGCCGGGCCAGGTCCACCTGGAGCATGGTGAAATCCTCCGGGACATAGTCGTCCAACCGGAGGATCCGGTCGCCGTTGCGGAAGCCCAGTTCGTAGGCCAGTTCATTGACATACACGGCATTGCCCTCGTTCTTCAGGTAAGCGCTGCCCCAAATGTCCAGGATAACGGTATAAGCGAGGATGGCGAAGATGAAATTGTACAGCACCCCGCCCGACATCACCAGGAGGCGCTGCCAGGCGGAATGGGTCCGGAACTCCCAGGGCCGGGGTTCCTGTTTCATGGATTCCGTGTCCAGGGACTCGTCGATCATGCCGGCGATCTTGCAGTAGCCGCCGAGGGGAAGCCAGCCGATCCCGTATTCGGTCTCCCACTTCGCCGCCCGGGGAAACAGTTTCACGAACCAGCCCCGCCGGGAGGAGAACAGTTTCACCCCGCCCACGTCGAAGAACAGGAAGAACTTCTCCACGCGGATATGGAACAGCTTGGCGAACGTGAAGTGTCCGAGCTCATGGATGAGGATGAGCACGGAAAGGGCCAGGATCACCTGGAGGGTCTTGACGAGGACTACCATATCAGGTTGCGGGCGTAGGCGTAGGCGGCATCGTTCGTGGAGAAGATGTCCTCCAGCGTGGGTTCTGCTACAAAATCCGTGCGCGCAAGGGTGTCGGCGGCGATGGCGGCGATGTCATAGAAGCCGATGCGGTCCTCCAGGTAGCCTGCGACGGCAGCCTCGTTGGCCGCATTGAGCGCGCAGGGGATGTTCCCGCCCTTCCCGATGGCGTCGAAAGCCAGCTTCAGGCAGGGGAACTTCTCCATGTCCGGATCATAGAAGGTCATCCTTCCCAGGGCGCTGAAATCCAGCTTCCGGTTGTTCAGGGGAAGCCGTTCCGGGAAAGCCATCGCCAGGGCGATGGGCTCCCGCATGTCCGGACAGCCCAGCTGGGCGATGACGGCCCCGTCGCGGAACTCCACCATGGAATGGATCACCGACTCGGGGTGGACCACCACGTGGATGCGCTCCGGTTCCACGTCGAAGAGCCACTTGGCCTCGATGACCTCGAAGCCCTTGTTCATCATCGTGGCGGAGTCGATGGTGATCTTCGCGCCCATGTTCCAGTTGGGATGCCGAAGCGCAAGGTCCTTGCCCGCCACCTCGATCTGCTCGCGCGGCCAGGTCCGGAACGGACCGCCGGAAGCGGTCAGGTGGATCCGCTCCAGCGGATTCCCGGCCGCGGCCTGCAGGCACTGGAAGATGGCGGAATGCTCCGAATCCACGGGGAGGATGGGCGCCCCGCAGCGCCGGGATTCGCTCATCACCACATAGCCCGCGGCGACCAGCGTCTCCTTGTTCGCCAGGGCGATGGTCTTGCCGGAGCGGATGGCGGACAGGGTGGGCCGGAGCCCGCTGAATCCCACCATCGACGCGACGACGATGTCCACTTCCGGATCCGCCACCAGCCCGCAGACGGCCTCGATGCCCAGATGGACCTGCGTGCCCGTTCCGGCGAGGGCGTCCCGCACCTCGGGATACTTCGCCCCGTCGCAGATGACGGCGTGCTTCACTTGGAAAGCCCGCGCCTGCTCCACCAGCCGGGTCGCGTTGCTTCCCGCGGAAATCATATAGACGTCAAAACGGTCCGGATGCTGACGGACCACGTCCAGGGTCTGGGTGCCGATCGAGCCGGTCGATCCCAGGATGGCGATCTTTCTCTTGTCCATGTCAGAAACTGATGTAGGCCGACGGGTCCACCGCCTCCCCTTCATACCAAAGCTCGAAACGCAGGTGGTCGCCCTTCGTGAGCGAGCCGGAACTGCCGGTCAGCGCGACCGCCGTGCCTGCCTTGACCGTATCACCGGCCTTCTTGAGCAACTTCTCGTTGTGCTTGTACACCGAGAGGATGTCCCCCCGGTGCTGGACGGCCAGCGTATAGCCGTCCACTTCGTCCCAGCCCGAGAAGACCACGGTGCCGTCCAGGACAGCCATCACGGCAGTGCCGCTCGGAGCGGTGATGTCCAGATACGGGTGGAGGGAACGGTCATATCCCTCCGTAACCACGCCCTTGACCGGCGTATAGAAAGCCCGGGCCTCGATGGGCAGTTCGCGCCGGGGACCGGACACGTCGAACTGCTCCGCCTCCGCCACCTGTGCCCGCAGGAGGGAGTCGCGGCGGGCCAGATAAGCGGCATCCACCTCGTGCCGGGAAGAAGACTGGAGGAGGATCAGGCTGTCCAGCAGGAGCGGTTCCTCTCCGGTGACCACCTTCTTCAGGTTCTCCGTGTACAGTTCCCACTGCAGGATCCGGGTTTCCAGCGAATCGATGCGCATCGCGTTCTGGACAGCCTGGCGGCGCGCCCGGGCATCCGGGTATCCGGGGATGAAGGTCCGGAGCGGCGTAAAGGCGATGAGAAGGAACAGCAGCAACAGCAGGACGACGGCCCCCGATACCAGGGCGGTGATGAAAGCGGGCCGGGTGAAGACGGTGGACCAGAGCCGCTCATGGGAGAGGGCGTCCGTCACCGCCAACCGGTATTTCCGTGCCTGGTCTTTCGTATTGTCTTTAGCCATAAAAATGTTATCTTTGCATTTATGGACAGACTCATCGGAATCGATTACGGACGCAAGCGCACCGGCCTCGCCGCGAGCGATCCGCTCCGTATCTTCGCATCTGCCCTGGAAACGGTCGATTCTGCAAAGTTAATAGATTATCTCAAAAATTATGCGCAAAAAGAGACAATCGAACGCTTCGTCGTCGGATATCCGGTGAACCTGGACGGCTCCCCCTCCGAGGCCCGGACCGATGTGGACGCCTTCCTGAACGTCCTCCGGAAGGCCTTTCCGGAAACGCCCGTCACCCTCGAGGACGAACGGTTCACCTCCGTCCTCGCCCACCAGGCGATGATTGACGGAGGCATGAAGGCGAAAGACCGGCGCGACAAGAGGTCCGTGGACCGCATCAGCGCGGCCATCATCCTCCAGGGATACATGGACCGGACCTCGGGCGCGACTTTTGCAGTAAATCCCGATTCCGTCCCGGAGTCGCTCTCCAGGAAGAACACCCGGCGGAAGAAAAACAACCGATAACTATGATTCAACCGATATACCTCTACGGCTCCGAAGTACTCCGCAGGAAGGCGGTCGAAGCCGACCTCGACAAAAAGGAAGGACTGAAGAGCCTCATCCAGGACCTCAGGGACACCCTGGCCCGGGCCGACGGATGCGGTCTCGCCGCCCCGCAGATCGGCGTGAGCCAGCGCGTGGTGATCGTGGACGGGGACGTCGTCTCCGACGTCTATGACTACCTCAAGGGCTTCAAGCGCGTGATCATCAATCCCGAAATCCTGGAGGAGAGCGAGGAGAAGACCACCTACTCCGAAGGCTGCCTGAGCATCCCGAACCTGTACTGCGACGTGGTCCGTCCCGCAAAAATGACCCTCCGCTATTATAACGAGGATTTCCAGCAGGTCACCGAGACCCTGGACAAGTTCGCCTGCCGGATGGTCCAGCACGAGCTTTCCCACCTGGACGGCAACCTGTTCACGGACAACGTCCCGCCCATCCGCAAGAAGATGATTGCGGGCAAGCTCCAGAACATCGCGAAGGGAAAGGTCCATCCCCATTACAACAGCAAACTCAAATAATCACATACGCACTATGGGAGCATTCCACGCATATGACATCCGCGGCATCTACGGCAAGGACTGGGACCGCGAGACCGCCTACAAGGTCGGATATTTCATTCCCCGCCTGCTGAAGGCCGACAAGGTGCTGGTGGGCCGCGACTGCCGCGTCTCCTCTCCGGAGATCCACGATGCGGTCGTCCAGGGCATCAACGACGCCGGTGCCGACGTCCATGACATCGGCCTGAGCTCCACTCCGATGGTCTATTTCGGGACGGCCAACTACGGCTTCGACGCCTCCGTCCAGATCACGGCCTCGCACAACGCCGCGCCGTACAACGGGATGAAGGTGTCCACGACCGACGCCCAGGCCGTCGGCTACGACGCCGGCCTCAAGCAGATCAAGGCCTGGATCGAGGAAGGCGTCCCCACTCCCGTGGCGGAAAAGCGCGGCAAGGTGTACCGCAAGGAGATCCTCGCCGACTACCTGGCATTCATGCGCAAGTTCAAGAAGGACCTTTCCGGGATCACCATCGCCATGGACCTTTCCAACGGCATGTCCAACCTGTTCGCCAAGGAGATTTTCGGAACGGGTGAGAACATCCACTACCTGTTCGACACCCTGGACGGCCGCTTCCCCAACCACGAGCCCAATCCCCTCATCGAGGCCAACGTCGTTCCCCTGGAGAACCTCGTCCGCGAAGTGAAGGCCGACGCCGGCGTCATCTACGACGGCGACGCGGACCGCGTGGTCTTCGTCGATGAGAAGGGCGGCTTCATCTCCCCCGACCTGCTGATTGCCCTGATGGGCCGCTACTATGTGAACGAGCGGGGCCTCAAGGGCATCGTCCTGCAGGACATCCGTTCCTCCAAGGCGGTGGGCGAATATCTCGAACCCATGGGCTGCAAGATGTACACCTGGAAGGTGGGCCGGGCCTTCGCGGCGGCCAAGCTGCGGGAGATCGACGGTGTCTGGGGCGGCGAACTCGCCGGACATTTCTACTTCCGCGACTTTTTCTACAGCGACAGCGGCCTCCTCGCCTCGATGATCGTGCTCGGCATCGTCGCCGACCTCAAGAAGGAAGGCAAGACCCTGAGCCAGGCCATCGCCGGGATCGTCCGCTACAGGAACTCCGGCGAGATCAACTACCGGGTCGAGGACAAGCAGGGCGCGATGGACGCCGTGAAGGAGCACTTCCTGGCGGCGGAGAAGGCCACGGCCTTCATGGATTTCGACGGCTACCGGATCGAGTTCCCCGACTGGTGGCTGAACATCCGCCCCTCCAACACCGAACCCTATCTGCGCTTCCTGTGCGAAGCCACCTCCGACGAGCTGCTCCGAAGCAAGATCGCCGAGGTGGACGACTTGCTGAAAACCCGATTCGGCGCAACACGGTAATTTCATGAAAATCAGACCTGTACTCATTACCCTATCCCTATTGGCACCCGTTCTGGCCTCCGCCCAGGAGAACCGGGACGCAGACTCGCTCCGGCATGATTTCGGCCGCATGAGCGTCGCATCCGCCCGCAGTACCTCCACCCCCTATGCCGACACGCTGGACACCGAAAACCCCAGCGTGAAGGTGGTTCTGTTCAGCAACGGGACCTACCGCTACATCAAGGATCCCAAGTCCCTGGCCGACGACAAGGTCTTCACCGAGAACTGGGACACCCGCAGCGTGAACCCCTACCACGACGAGAAAGCCCTTCCGGACCGCTTCTCCCTGTGGATCGTGGATACGCTGGACTCCTACTGCTGCCCCAACAGGACGACGCCCTCCTCCAAATTCGGCTACCGGCACGGTCGCCGGCACCAGGGCATCGACCTGCCCTACCCCACCGGCACGCCGGTGTACGCCGCCTTTGACGGAAAGGTCCGCGTCTCCGATTACGTGGGCGGTTACGGCAACCTCGTCATCATCCGCCATGCGAACGGACTGGAGACCTACTACGGCCACATGTCCCGCCGCGACGTGGAACCCGGAACCTGGGTGAACGCGGGCGACGTGATCGGCCTCGGCGGCTCCACCGGCCGCTCCACCGGTCCGCACCTGCACTTCGAGACCCGTTACAAGGGCTACGCCTTCGACCCGAACTGGCTGATCGACTTCGAGACCGGGACCCTGCGTCACCGGCTCCTCCGTTTCCGCAGCTGGTACTTCAACCCCAACAGCCGGTATGTCCAGAGTATCGACGACGAGGACGAAATCTTCCGGACGGACGAAGAAGACCGCCTCCTGGCGGAGGAACAGGCCAAGAAGGAGGCTGCCGCCCGTGCCGCCGCGGAAGCGAAGGCCGTCAAGTATTATACGGTACGCTCGGGCGACACCCTCGGAAAGATCGCCAAGAAGAACCGGACCACCGTCCGGGCCCTGTGCCGCCTCAACGGCATCAAGGAAACCACCACCCTCCAGATCGGCAGACGACTGAGAGTAAGATGATTATCGAAAGGGCCGCACGACTGCGGCCCTTCATTTTCAGAACGAGAACTTCACCATCTGCTGGAGGCGGTGGTTCAGGACCCAATGGCCGGATTCATACAGGCCGCCGATATTGCGCCGGCCGTCGCCGAACCAGGCACCCGTGCAGTTGTACTCCAGGGAGAATGTCAGCCGGCCCAGGTTGTAGGCGATGGTGGGCGTCGCACGGAAGGCACGCTGGATCGAACTGTCCGCGGAGGTGTTCATCCAGATGGAGTTCCGATAGTCGCTCAGTTCGTAATTGAACAGCGACTTGGTGGTACCCAGCTGCTGCATGTATCCCAGCATGCACAGGAACTGGAACTTCCGTCCTGCCTGGAAAGACAGGAAAGAAGCCCAATCCTGCATGGGAGTATAGGTCATGGACAGGGTGTTCCAGTCGAAGGTGGCACCATAACCGGACAGGAGGTTCATGTGTTCGCCGGACTGGGCAAGGATGCTCTTGGCACGGACCTGGAACGAGCCCGCCGTGAACTGGAGGAACACGAACGGAGAAACCGCGAAAAGGCGAGACGGGAGCGCGGACCGGGTTTCATAGTCATAGGTGAGTTCGCGCGCCTGGGCATCGACGACCTGGATGGACGGCGCTTCCCAGCCCGGTTTGAT
The DNA here is from genome assembly GCA_017464245.1 of Bacteroidales bacterium. Taxonomy (GTDB): domain Bacteria; phylum Bacteroidota; class Bacteroidia; order Bacteroidales; family UBA932; genus Cryptobacteroides. The sequence continues at coordinate 11,156 of JAFUDV010000059.1, forward strand.
GGAAAACAGGTTCACACCCGCCCTTCCGAGAAAACCGCCCGTCTGCAGCGATACGCCCAGATACACTTCCGGAATCAGGCCATACTTCACAAAATCGGCGCTCTTGGTCGTCGCATAGGTTGTGACGGGCAGATACTGTTCTCTCCTTTCGTACCAGACGGGAGCGGTCGAATAAGACGGGCCCACCGGAAGATACTGCATCGGATACAGGATGCCGCCCGTCCAGGTGAACTTGCCCACCGTCCAGTGCGCCATGATCTGCGGACTCCGGTTGAAGGGATTGAACGGCGCCCCGGTTTCCAGGTTGGTGATGTGCGGCATGTCTGCGGCCATCGGATGCCAGGTCTGGCCCACATTCAGCCGCAGGTCGCCCAGCACCAGGTTGTCCCAAAGCATGCTCACATACGCCTGGCGCATGCGGAAAGTGGCCGTGGAGCCGCTCATGCAGTAGAAGTCGCCTTCCACGACACCGCTCACCTGGGTCTCGCCGATCCGGTAGCCCGAGATGTCCAGGCCCAGCCGGGTGGTCAGGGCCAGCATCCGGAAAGACGGGATGGCGTTCCCGTCCGTCCCGTCATCCTGGAGGCTTCTGTCCGCAGGCATGTAGAAATACAGGTCCTGGGTGCCGGCGTTCACCTTATGGGTGTCATAAACGGCATAGTTGCGGATGAAACCGTACAGCCTGAGTTTGGAGGGCGTCTCCTCCTGGGCAGCGCACACAACGCCCGGGCCCAGTGAAGAAAGGGCAGCTAGTAGCGACAGAACGATCTTTTTCATACGGATGGGGCCCGGGTGTTACGATAGTTTCCCGTCAGAAACGGATGTAGGACATGAACCAGAGTTCGTTGAACTGAGGCGTCGGCAGCAGCCTGTTGCTGTGATGACGGTACTCCAGCTGGAAATTCAGGTTCTTGTGGAGACGGAAATTCAGGCAGCCGGAATACATGTCATGGCTGCTCTCGGCATTGCCGTCGGCACGGAATTCGTCCCACTTGGCATACACCTTCAGCCAGTCCGTGACGGGGATGCCCACCGTGACGTACAGGGCATCGGACGCACCGCTCTGCTCCTTCTCGCCGGAGAGGGCCGTCGCATATTCGGCGCGGACCGTCCAGTTGTCGAAATCATACTTCAGGCCGGCGCTGATGCGCTCACGCTTGAGGACCATACCCGAACCGTTCACCCAGTTGCCCTTCCAGCCGAAAGCACCGAGATACAGACCCTTGACAGGCTGGATCTGGATGGTTCCGATGATGTCCTTTTCCTTGTTGGCGTCGGCCAGGTTGATGCCCTGGCCATTGTACAGGCCCAGCTGGTAGTGGATGAGCCGATACTGGCCGTCCGCCATCGGGAACAGGTCGCCCTGGACCTGGATGCCCTGGTCACGGCCGCCCATGTTGCCCTCGCCCAGACGGTCCCCCATGCCGGCGAATTTCTGCACCAGGAAGGAGAAGTCGCCCACGCCCACATCCCAGGGATTCATCGGGTTCTCGAAGGTGAAGGCACGCTTGAACTGGCCCAGCTTCACGGAGAACTCCTTGTACTTGGCCCATTCCACGTAGAAGTCCTTCACATGGGGGCTCGTCCCATTGGCCTGGAACTGGATACGGTATTTGAAGTCGTTGAAAATGCTGCCGTCCACATACAGACGGATCAGCCGGCAGTTGAAACCGGGGCCGCCGTGGGCGCCTTCCTGGTCACTGTATTTGTAACCGCCGATGATGTAGCCGCCCACCTTGGGCTTGCTCATGAAATCGGACACCTTATAGCCGTATTCGGGTTTCCGGGTCTCCTGCGCAAAGGCGGAAAAACCGACCGCGGACAGGAGCGTCGCCAAGATAACGAGAGTCTTTTTCATGGTCAGGATGAATGTGGGTTAAGCAAACGGGAAAAGCTTCGTAAGCCAGAAGTAACCGAGGATGAAGCCGATGAAGCCGATGATCAGGCCGACCTTGGTCATGTCCTTGGTCTCCACCATGCCGGTGGCGGACGCGATGGCGTTCGGAGGGGTGGAGATCGGGAAGAGCATCGCGATGGAGGCGCACACGGCGATGAAGATGATCATCGCGGAAGTGCCGCCCATGGCGAGGAACTGCGCGTTGTTGGCGGCCTCCGGGTCGGCCATGCCGTTCGCGACCACGATGAGGATCGGGATCAGCAGGGCGGCGGTGGCGGAGTTGGAGATGAAGTTGGAGAGCAGGTAGCACACCAGGCCGGCGACCACCAGGACCACCCAGACCTTCATGCTGCCGAACGGGATCGCCTGGATGAGCACCTTCGCAAGACCGGTGTCCTGGAGGCAGTATCCGAGGCAGAATCCACCGGCGACCAGCCAGAGGACGTTCCAGTTGATTTCCTTGATCTCTTCCTTGCCGAACAGGCCGCAGGCGGTGAACACGCCCAGCGGGATGAGGGCCACGATGTTGGAGTTGATGTGGGTGATCTGCTCGGTCGCCCAGAGAAGGATCGTGCCGATGAAGGTGATCCACACCACATACAGCTTCCAGTCCTTCTTGTTGTTGCTTTCAGGGATCTCGAGGACGAGTTTCTTGGTCTTGAACGGGAAGAACACGCGCAGGAGGACCCACGCGATGAGGATCATGATGAGCACGTAGGGAATCATGTGCACGCACCATTCGCCGAAGGAGACGTCGATGCCGGCCTGCTCCAGGGCGCCCTTCGCCGTGGCGTTCGGAGGCGTGCCGATCGGGGTGCCGATACCGCCGAGGTTCGCGGCGACCGGGATGGAGAGGGCGAGGCCCACCTTGCCCTTGTCGTCGGCCGGGAGCTTGGAAAGCACCGGGGTGAGGAGGGCGAGCATCATCGCGGCCGTCGCCGTATTGGACATGAACATCGAGAACACGGAAATCATGAGCAGGAAGCCCAGGAGGACGATCTCAGGCTTGGTTCCGAACAGTTTCAGCAGGGCCCGGGCCAGGGTGACGTCCAGGCCGTACTTCTCCGCCATGATGGCGAGGACGAAGCCGCCCAGGAACAGCATGACCACCGGGTCGGCCATGGAGGACATGATGCGGGCGTAAGGGACCAGGGTGCCGTACTGCGGGTCGCAGAACAGGCCGATGCCCTTGTTGGACACGGTCAGGAGGGAGAGGACGATCACCAGAAGGGAGGTGCTCCAGTTCGGGATAATCTCAAAGATCCACATCAGGGCGGCGAACACGAAGAGGGCGATCACACGCTGCTGGACGACAGTCAGGGCCTCGATGCCGTAGAACGACACCGGGACAGCCCAAAGGAAGATAGTGACAAGGAGTACGAGCGGAAGCGCAACGCAGTACTTGAAATTGAATTTCTTAGCCATTATCGAATCGTTTTATCTCTCATACTTGAAACGGATGTCCACGGGGATGCTCTCCAGCCCAAGGGAGACGACGTCGGCCTCGATGGCCGGACCCACCACGGCGTATTTCTTCACGAAGGCGCGGGCGGCGTCGATGTCGCCGAGGGCCTGGATCCGGAGGATCTCGGCGCCCAGGGTCTCGATGGCCTGCATCGTCTTCTCATAGTCGATGGCATACTTGCCGGAGGCCTTGCGCGTCATCGCGCCGTTCTCCATCAGGTAGTTATAGACGGCGATGTTGGCCTCGCCGGTCGGGTCGGCCGTGCCGAAGCGGGCGGAACGGATGACGTTGGCGATGAAGGTCGCGAGGACATCCTCCCGCTGGATAAGCGCGGGGATGCGGAAAGCAGACACTTCCGTGGCGCAAAGCCAGGTGCCCAGCACGTTGGACTTGGCCTTCTCGATGATGAGGGCTTCGTTGCCGAGGGCTTCGGCCACGGTCCCCTTTCCGTTGACGGTCTCCTTGACGCCCAGTCCCTTCGCGATCTCACGGAAGACGATGTTCCAGTAGAAGGCGCTGGCGTCCAGATGGGCCTGGTAGGCGCCCTCGAACAGGGTCATGCCCACCGGGAACACGGTGCGGTTGAATTTCTCGCGGATGATGTTGTCGAACAGGATGGTGCGGGTGCCCAGTTCCTCCTGGACCTTTGCATCATACGGGAAATTGATGGCGATCACCTTGAAGCCGGCGTTCGTGTAGCCGCCGTAATAGATGACGTTGCAGGAGAAGATGTCGGACTCGCCGCCCGGAACGAACTGATGGAAGGCCGGGTCGCCGGGAAGCATCGACTGGAATTCCGGAAGACGGGCGGAGAGGGCGTTGAGTTCCTCCGTGCGCTTGAGGTTCTTCAGGAGCACATAGGCGCCGTAGGAGTTCTTCACGCCGTACAGGGCGTCATCGACGGCCTCGTTCGGTCCGATCACCAGGTCCATCTTGCTGTCGGTCATCTCCAGCCAGGCCTTGTCGCTCGCGTAGTAGTCGTCGGACTGCAGACCCTCGATCTTCTTGAGAAGGTAATCGCGGACGCTCTCCTTGATGGTGATGTCGGCAGCGGCCTTCAGGTAGTTGGAAATCTTCCCGATGGAAGCGGCATAGGCGTCATGGTACCAGACGGTCTTCAGCGAGTTCCCGTCACGGACGATGAGCGTGTAGGGGCTCATCTTGTCCGGGTCGGCGAAGGCGGCGAATTCCTCGGTGGTCATGTCGGCCGGATAGAAACGGCCGCCGGCCGGCTTGGGGCCGAAGCCCTCCACGAAAGGCTTGCCGTCGATGCGGTCCCAGGGACCGTAGTTGATCTCGGCGTAATACTTGGCAGCCGGATCGGCGAGGGAAGCCAGGAAGGATTCCTTGTCACCGAAATTCTGCTGCCAGTAGATGTTGTCCACCTCGTCCGCGGCAAAGCGGTACAGGTTCAGGACCTCCTTTCCGTTGTCGGTGATGTCCGAAAGGTCCGGAGCGGGGATCGTCACCACTGCATAGTTCTCCATCAGGCGGGCTGCCTTGGTCCGGTGCTGGCCGCAGGAAACGGCGAGAAGGGCGAGAAGAACCCATGCGAAAGTCAGTTTTTTCATATTTGTTATGCTTGATTCCAATTTATCTGACAAAGGTAACATTTCTTCTCGGAAATACCTTGAAAATAAGCACAAAAAAGACCCGGCACAAGCGGTGCGCCGGGTCCGGTTGAAGTATTTCAAGTTTAGATCGTACCCTGTTCGAGCATCGCCTGCGCGACCTTCATGAAGCCGGCGATGTTGGCGCCCTTCACGTAGTCCACGGTGCCGTCCGGCTGGGTGCCGAACTTCACGCACTGCTCGTGGATGGACTTCATGATGAAGTGGAGCTTGTCGTCAACTTCCTTGGCGTCCCAGGAGATGTGCTCGGCGTTCTGGGTCATCTCCAGGCCGGAGGTGGCGACGCCACCGGCGTTCACGGCCTTGCCCGGAGCGAAGAGGATGCCGTTGTGCTGGAAGTAGTGGATGGCACCCGGCTGGCAGCCCATGTTGGACACCTCGCAGCAGCACCAGCAGCCGTTTGCTGCCAGTTCCTTCGCATCGTCCTCGGAGAGCTCGTTCTGGAAGGCGCAAGGAAGGGCGATGTCCACGGGGATGGACCAGGCCTTCTTGCCGGCGGTGAACAGCGCCTTGTCCGGGAACTGGGTGGCCATGTCCTCGACCTTGTTGCGGTTGGAGGCGCGCATGACGAGCATGTAGTCGATCATGTCCTTGGTGATGCCGTCCGGGATGTGGCAGACACCGTCCGGACCGGAGATCGCGACGACCTTGGCGCCGAGCTCGGTGGCCTTCGTGGCGGCACCCCAGGCGACGTTGCCGAAGCCGGAGAGGGCGACCTTCTTGCCCACGATGTCCTTGCCCGCCTTCTGAAGGAGGTGCTGGGTGAAATAGAGGGCGCCGAAGCCGGTGGCCTCCGGACGGAGGATGGAACCGCCCCAGGTGCCGCCCTTGCCGGTCAGGACACCGGTGTTGTACTGGCGGGCCAGCTTCTTGTACATGCCGTAGAGGTAACCGATCTCACGGCCGCCCACGCCCACGTCGCCGGCAGGGATGTCCTGGTCCGGGCCGATGCAGTTCCAGAGCTCCAGCATGAAAGCCTGGCAGAAACGCATGATCTCGTCGTTGGACTTGCCCACGGGGTCGAAGTCGGAGCCGCCCTTGGCGCCGCCCATCGGGAGGGTGGTGAGGGCGTTCTTGAAGGTCTGCTCGAAGCCGAGGAACTTGAGCATGGAGGGGGTCACGGCCTTGTGGAAGCGGAGACCACCCTTATAGGGACCGATGGCGCTGTTGAACTGGATGCGGTAGCCGAGGTTCGTCTGGACCTCGCCCTTGTCGTCCACCCAGGTCACGCGGAAAGTGAAGATGCGGTCGGGCTCGACCATCCGCTCCACGATCTTCGCCTTCTCGAACTCCGGATGCTGGTTATAGACCTCTTCGATGGATTCGAGGACTTCCTGCACGGCCTGGAGGTACTCCTTCTCGAGCGGGTACTTGGCCTGGAGCTTTGCCATGATGTCTTGTGTCTTCATGATGAAATGATTTGGTTTTGTGTTTTAATTATGATGTGTATAATCACTATCGCCTAAATAGCATACAAATTTAACCAATAAAACGCAATTGGCAAATAATTTTTAAGCATTCGGAAAAGTTCTTGCCGGACCGTGCATTTCCGGGAAATATCGTATCTTTGTGCCCTCAACCCGAATGCATATGAAAAAGGATTTCAAGGACAGGCTCGCCGCCTGTGTCAAGGACCTGACCGGCGCCGAGGTCAAAGGGGTCACGGTGGATGAAGAAGGCGGAACCGTGCGCGTCGTGCTCGTGCCCGGACGCGGACACGGACGGGTGTCCCTGTCGCAGCTTCCCGACGCCCTGAAGGTCGCCGACGTGGACATCGTAGCCGGCGACATCACCGTCCTGGGTGCCTACGCCGCCGTCCGGGACTTCGTGGAGTCGTGGAACCTGGAGGCCGACGATCCCCGGATCAGCCGCTTCGTGGACATCCTCCGCCGGGAGACCCGCGGCGAGGTGGCCAACGTGGAGTTCCGCTCCGGCGAGCTCCTCTACGAACTCACCGTCAAGACGCTGGACTTCACCGCCCCCGAATACGTCTATATCGAAGGAGTGGATTTCCGCAACCGGATCCTGTACTGCTACACCTTCGTGGAGGACATGAACGACATCGTGGAGACGGACTCGTTCTCCATCCTGGGCTTTCCCTTTGCGGGATCGGTCAAAAGCTAGGTGCCTGCCATTCACGAAAAAACTCCGGCCTCGCAGCGAGACCGGAGTTTTTTCGTTCTGGATCCGACGGACTAGTTCGCGGCCGGAGCGGCGGCCTGGGCCTGGGCAGCCAGTTCCTGCTGGAGCTGCTCGAGGGTACGGCCATCCTTGATGCCGAGGGCCTTGCGGGCGGCCGGGGTGAGGTCCACGACGGCGCTCTCGTCAAAGTACAGGGCGGAAGAGGAATCGAAGACGGCGGCGAGGCCCTGGGCCTTCGCGAGGTCCTGGACGGCCTTCTGGGCCTTCTCCATGATCGGGTTCATCAGCTGGGCCTGCTGCTGCTGGAGTTCCTGGGAGATGGTCTGCTGGAACTCCTGGATGCGGTTCTGGATGTCCACCAGTTCCTTTTCCTTGGCCTCCTTGATGGCGGCGGTCCAGGAAGCGGACTTCTGCTGGTACTGGCCGGCCTTGGACTGGTACTCCTCGACCATGGAGTTGAACGTCTCCTGGGCTTCGTTGGACATCGCATTGATCTGCTCACGGGCAGCGTCGGCCTCCGGCATGAGCTGGTAGAGCTCGGTGAAATTGATACGGCCCAGCTTCTGGGCGGAAGCGGAGAGGGTCAGAAGCGCCATGGCGGCGATTGCAAGAATCTTTTTCATATTACGTTGTAGTTGTTAGATTTCGTTTCGCGGGTTTGGTAACACAAATGTCGTACCATTCTTTTAGAACTGCTGTCCGATGACGAAGTGGAACTGGCTGCCGCCGTTCTTGGAGTCATCGAAGCCGTAGCCCCAGTCGACGCCCAGTAGGCCGATCATCGGGAGGAACACGCGGACGCCCACGCCGGCGCTGCGCTTGATCTGGAACGGATTGAACTCGCGGATGTCCGCCCAGCAGTTACCGCCCTCCAGGAAGCCGAGGACATAGATGGTGGACTGCGGCTGGAGGATCACCGGGTAGCGGAGCTCGACCGTGAACTTGTCATAGATGTTGCCGGCGTACGTTCAGGTGGAACTGTACGGAGTGACCCGCATCGGGGTGAGGGAATAGTCCTCATAACCGCGGAGGGAGATGATTTCCGCACCGTAGGTCATGTATCCCGACATGCCGTCGCCACCCACCTGGAAGCCCTCGAACGGGGAATAACCCCAGTTCCGGTTGTAATAGCCCAGGAAGCCGAACTGAGCGCGGCTCATGAGGACGAGGTCGCCGACGAGCTTGGTGTACACGGCGCCGCTGAACTTCCACTTGTGGTATTCGATCCACTTGTACCGGTTCGCCGAGCTCCATTCGTTCTGGATGTTGCCCAGGTTGTCCGTATAGGTGGCGTCGTAGTTCACGTCCTTCCAGCTGTTCACCTTCACCTTCTCGCCGTTCTTGTACGTGTACTTGCGGAAGAGGGAGTAAGGAGGCGTGAGCTGCAGGGAGGCGGAGAAGTCGGATCCCACACGCGGATAGATCTGCTGGTCCGTGGAGTTGCGGCTCAGGGACAGGGTATAGCTCAGGTTGTGGGAGATACCGTCGTTGAAGGCGAAATAGCTGTTGTACCAGTTGGTGAGCTTGTAAGTCTGCCAGCTCAGGCTGTTGTACAGGACGAAATAGTTGTCCGGCCACTTGAGGCGGTTGCCGAGTCCGGCATTGAAGCCGAAGACCTCGAACATGCGGTCCGTGGAGAGGATGCCGATGTACAGGTAGGAGTCCGTCATCCTGGAATAGTAGCCGGAGAGGCTCAGGGAAGTAGGTTTCTTGCCGAAGAGCCAGGGTTCCATGAAACTCGCGCTGAGGGTCGTGTAGTAACGGCCGTTCGTCTGGAAGCGGAACGACAGCGTCTGCGCGTCGCCGAGCGGGACCGGGCGCCAGGAGTTCTTGTCCAGCATCCGGTGCGTGGAGAAGTTGTTGAAGCTCACGCCCGCGGTGGCGACGAAGGTATTGCCGCCCCAGCCGCCGGAGAGTTCCAGCGTGGAGGAAGGCTTCTCCGTCACGTTGTACACCAGGTCCACGGTGTTGTTCAGCTGGTTGGGGATGACGGAATAGCCGCCCGCACCCATGATGGCCTCCGCATCGAACTGGCCCAGGGAGGCGATTTCGCGGATGGACCGCTCGAAGTCGGACTGGCTGAACAGGTAGCCCGGACGGGTCATGATCTGGCGGCGGACCACCTTCTCGTTCGTGAGGTCGTTGCCGTTGATGACGATGTTGTTCAGGGTGGCGGGCTTGCCTTCGGAGATGCGCATCTCCACATCGACGGAGTCGTTCTGGATATTCACCTCCACGGGAGTGACGTTGAAGAACAGGTAGCCGTTGTCCATGTAGAGTTTCCGGACGTCGTAGTCCGTCTGCTTGCCGCCGCCGTGGAGCCGCTTGTCCATCGTGACCACGTCGTAGATGTCGCCCTTCTTGATCTGGAGGACTTCGTCCAGGACCTCGGAGGGATACACGGAGTTGCCGGTCCAGGTCACGTTGCGGAAGTAGTACTTGGGGCCTTCATCAAAGACCATGTCGATCGCGAGGTGCTTCGGGTCCACGTAATAGACGGAATCGCGCACCAGGCGCGCGTCCCGGTAACCGGCCTCGTTGAACGCATCCAGGACGGTCTTGCGGTCCGTCTGATACTCCTTCTCCTTGAACTTCTTGGACTTGAAGAAGTTGTACCACTTGTTCGAGTGCGTCTCCTTCATGGCCTTGGACAGTTTGTAGTCCGAAACGTCCGTGTTGCCGATGAAGTTGATGTCCTTGATGCGGACCTTGTTTCCCTTCTTGACGTCGAAGTTCACCCGGATGGCGCTGCGGATCATCGTGTCCTTCTGGACCTGGGTGTCCACCTCGCACAGAAGGTAGCCCTTCTCCTTGTAGTATCGCTTGATGATGTCCTCGGAAGTGCTCTTCACATATTCGGAGAACTCGCGGCCGGGACGGAGGTTCAGGCGCTCCTGGAGGTCCTTCCGTTCCCCGGACTTGACGCCGGAGTAGGTCCAGCGGGACACCCTCGGGCGCTCCTTGACCACGACCTTGAGCCAGGCGGTGTCGCGGGCGGCGTTCAGGGAATCCACCACGATCGCCACATCCTCGAAATAGCGCTGGGCGACCAGGCGGCGGATGACACCGGTCACGTCCTCGCCCGGTACGGTGACGGACATGCCCTTCTGGAAGCCCGTGAGCTGCAGGATCTGGTTTTCACCGAAGTACTGGTTGCCCTGGACGCGCACGCCGCCGATGACATATTTCTGGGGATTCGTATAGTCTATCTCGACCGCGCTCCGGCCGCCCTGCGCCCACAGGAGGGGTCCTGCGAAGGCAAGCAGCAGCAGACAGACGGTCTTTCGTATCTTCATATAATCAGCCATTATCCTGCAAAGATAACTCTTTTATTTGACTTTTCCATATCTGCGGTCCCGGGAGGCGTACTCCGCGAGGGCCGCGCGGAACTCGGGTTTCCGGAAATCGGGCCAGAGGACGTCCGTGAAGACGAACTCCGTGTAGGCGCATTGCCAGAGGAGGTAGTTGGAGATGCGCTCCTCCCCGGAGGTACGGATCAGCAGGTCCGGATCCGGGATGCCGGCCGTCACGAGATAGCGGTCGAAATCGGCCGTCTCCATCGACCGGACACCCTCGGCGCCCCTTTCCGCGACGGCCCGCTTCATGGCCTGGAGGATGTCCCACTTCCCGCTGTAGCTCAGGAAGATGACGAGGGTCATCCGGGAACAGGCGGCGGTCTTCCCCATCAGGTCGTCGATCGCTCCGTTCAGGCGCTCCGACAGACGCGCACGGTTTCCCAGCACGACGAAACGGACCCCGTTGTCCAGCAGGGTCTTCATTTCGTTCCGGATGGCTTCCATCATCAGTTCCATCAAGCGGTTGACCTCCGCCTCGGGGCGGTTCCAGTTCTCTTCCGAGAAGGCATAGAGCGAAAGGTACTTCACCCCCGCCTCGACGGCGGCTTCGGTGCAGGCGCGGACGCTTTCCACCCCCGCGGCATGCCCATATACGCGCTCCTTGCCGCGGGCCTTCGCCCAGCGGCCGTTTCCGTCCATGATGATGGACCCGTGCACGGGAACTTCGTTCATCCTGATATCTATCCGTTGTTTCTCATGTCCTCGCCCCAGAACAGCCTGGAGGTAAGGGCCCGGACGAAGCCGGACTCGGCGAGCCGGATACGCTTAAGCGAAAACTGTGCCATCTCGACATGGATGCTCCACTCGTAGGTGATTTCCATGGTCCGGTTGTCCGTGCTCATGATGGCCACCCCGTCGCGGCTCTCGAAGGAGATGTCCACCTTCGCCGTCTCGGGGAGGACGATCGGGCGCACGTTCAGGTTGTGCGGGGAGATCGGGGCGATGATCAGGACCTTGGTATCGGGCATGCAGATCGGACCGCCCACGCTCAGGGAATAGGCCGTGGAGCCCGAGGACGTGGAGACGATGAGTCCGTCCGCCCAGTAGGTCGGAAGGGCTTCGCCGTTCACGGTGGCGCGGATGCCCAGTACGGAAGGCCCTTTGCGGTGGATGGCCACCTCGTTCACGGAATACGGGAGCATGCCGATGCTCTTACGGGCGCCGGGGCCCTTGAGCGTCGCATTGAGGACCGTCCGGTACTCGATGCTGAAATCCCCTTCCATCAAGGCCTTGAGGACGGCCTCCGGGCGGTTCTCGCACAGGAAGCCGATCCGGCCGAAGTTGACGCCCAGGATGGGAAGGCCGATGTCCGAGACGACATGCGCAGCCGACAGGAAAGTCCCGTCGCCGCCCATGGAAAGGACCAGGTCGGTCTCCGGACGGATGTCGGCCTTGTTCTTGATCTCGTAAACTTCGTACGAAGCGGATTCCAGTTCGCCCAGCAGGGCGCGCATGCGCGGCTCATCCCGCAGTTCGTCTTTCAGGACGAAATAACCTATTTTCATTCGGGCACTTTCATTTCAGCCGCCAAAAATAACACTTTAAATTATAAAAATCACTATTTTTGTCGCGAAAACCATACGAATCATGACCCGACTGAGCGTAAACATCAATAAGTTCGCCACGCTCCGCAACGCCCGCGGAGGAAACATGCCCGATGTCACCAAGGCCGCCCTGGACTGCGAGCGCTTCGGCGCGGAGGGCATCACCGTCCATCCCCGGCCGGACGAAAGGCATATCCGGTACAGCGACGTAAGGACCATCCGCCCCCTTGTGAGGACCGAATTCAACATCGAAGGCAACCCGATCCCCTCGTTTATCGACCTGGTGTGCGAGGTTGTTCCCGACCAGGTCACCCTGGTCCCCGACGCGCCGGACGCCATCACCTCCAACGCCGGATGGAACACGCTCGCCCACAAGGACTTCCTGACCGACATCTGCCGGACATTCAAGTCCCGCGGCATCCGGACATCCATCTTCATCGACCCGGATCCGGCCATGGCCGAAGGCGCCGCGGCCTGCGGAGCCGACCGCGTGGAGCTCTACACGGCCGATTATGCCGCCGGATACGCCCAGGAGCGGGAAGCCGCCATCGCCCGCTACCTGGAGACGGCGAAAGCCGCCCGCAGCGCGGGGCTCGGCCTCAACGCCGGACACGACCTTTCCCTGGAGAACCTCGCGTACTTCATCCGGACCATCCCCTGGACCGACGAAGTCTCCATCGGCCACGCCCTCGTCTGCGACGCCCTGTATCTGGGCCTGGAGCCGACCATTGCGGCCTATCTTGCACAAATTCATAAAAAATAGTTATCTTTGCATTCTTGTACCGAAAATATTAATTGCACAATAATGAAAAAAACTGCATCCATCCTCAGCGCCGCCCTCCTGGCCGGCCTCGCCCTTACCGGCTGCAACAACGCCGCCACGACCGCGGCTCCCGCGGCCAAGTCCGATTCCACCGCCGTCGCCGGCAGCATCGTGTTCTTCAACATCGACAAGGTCGTCGAGAGCTATGACATGGCGAACGACCTCCGCAGCGTCGTGGAGACCAAGGTGAGCGGCATCCAGTCCGAGATCGACCGTCGCGGCAACAAGCTCCAGAAGGACGTGAACGACTTCCAGAACAAGATCGAGAAGGGCCTGCTCACCCGTTCGACCGCCGAGGTCCAGCAGCAGAAGCTCCAGCAGCAGCAGAACGACTACCAGCAGTATGTGATCCGCAAGCAGCAGGAAATGCAGGAGGAACAGCAGGTGATGCTGAACCAGATCATGGATGCCATCTCCGAGTTCGTGAAGGAATACAACGCCGAGAAGCAGTACGCCCTCATCCTCACCACCTCCGGCGACATCCTCCCGGCTCCCGTGGTGACCGGCAACCCCGCCCTCGACATCACCGACGAGATCCTCGCCGGCCTGAACGCGGCCTATGTCAAGACCAAGGCTGCCGAGGCTGGGACCAAATAGCCGATGAGGGTCGCCATCCTGTCCAGTTTCTACCCCCTCAGGGGAGGCATTTCCCAGTTCAACGCGAGCCTGCTCGCGGGACTGGGAAAGTTGCACGATGTCAGGGCTTTCAGCTTCAAGCGGCAGTACCCTGAAATCCTCTTCCCCGGGAAGACGCAGTATGTGACCCCCGACGACGAGGCCGTTCCGGTGGAGGCGGAAGCCCTGCTGGACACGGCCAATCCTTTTTCTTACGCGCGCACGGCCCGCGCCATCCGCGCGTGGAAGCCGGACCTCCTCGTGATGAAATACTGGATGTCGTGGTTCGCCCCGTCCCTGGGCTGGGTGGAGCGCCATGTCGGCGAGGGCTGCAAGGTGGTTCCGGTGCTGGACAACGTCATCCCCCACGAACCCCATTGGTTCGACAAGCCCTTGACCCGCTGGTTCCTCCGCGGAGCCGACGGTTTCGTGACCATGTCGCAGAGCGTGACGGACGACCTGCTCTCCCTCGAGCCCGGCGCCCGCCATGTCCTCCTCCCCCATCCGCTCTACTCCCATTTCGGGGAGAAGCTTCCCCGGGCGGAGGCGGCCTCGGCCCTCGGCATCGACCCGTCGCTCAAGACCCTCCTTTTCTTCGGCCTCATCCGTGACTACAAGGGGCTGGACATCCTCCTGGAGGCCTTCCGCGGCCTTCCCGAAGACTACCAGCTTGTCGTGGCGGGAGAGCCCTACGGCTCCTTCGACAAGTACCGGGCGATCATCGACACCCTTCCCGGAAAGGACCGGGTGCACGTATTCCCGGACTATGTGAAGGATTCGGAGGTGAAGCGGTATTTCTCCGCGGCCGACGTGACCGTCCTCCCCTACCGGAGCGCCACCCAGAGCGGCATCAGCTCGGTCTCCTACCACTTCGAGGTTCCCATGATCGTCACCGACGTGGGCGGCCTCAGGGGCACCATCGGCGACCGCGGCACGGGAATTGTCGCTCCCCTCGCCGAACCCGGAGCCATCCGGGAGGAAATCCTCCGCTACTTTGCCGACGGGTCCATCCGCGAACGCTGCACCGAGGCCATCCGTCTCGAGAAGGAGCGCCTCTCATGGGACCGCTTCGCGGCCGGCCTCTCCGCCTTTGCGGAACAACTTTAACGCAAGCTGACGATGAAAAAATACCTTTCCCTCCTTCTCTGGACCCTCCTGCTGCTCGCGCCGGCGTCCTTCGCCGCCGCCCAGGAATACAGTCAGGTCCCCGTCACGGTCTCCAAGGAAAAAGTGCGCCTGAACGGGAGGATCTACTATTCCCATCCCGTCCAGGAACGCCAGACCCTTTTCAGCATCGCCAAGGTGTACGGCGTATCCGTGGAGGACCTGTACGCGGCCAACCCCGAACTCCGGGAGAACGGCCTCCAGAACGGAACGAGGATCCTGATTCCGGCCGAGGGAGTGTCCGCCCCGGCGGAATCCGCTCCCCAGGGCTACGTGGAGCACACGGTCATGTGGTACGAGGACCTCGAGGATATCGCGGCCCAGTACGGCGTGACGCCCCAGGAGATCATGGACTTGAACAAGATGAAATCCAGGAAGGTCACCAAGCGGCAGGTCCTGCGCATCCCCGTGAAGGGATCCGGCCTGGCGGCAGCCGCCCCGGTCGGGCAGGATCAGCCCAAGCAGGAGGAGAAGACGGTCGCCCCGCCCGAGGTACCCACCCTGGCCGACCCGGTCATCTCCGATCCGGAGTACGCCACGGGGACCAGCTACAAGCCCCTGAAGGTGGACAAGATCAAGGTCAAGAAGGCCAAGGAGAAGGAAGTGGCCCCGCCGGAGATCCCGACGATCGAGGATCCCGTCATCGGCGATCCTGAACTGGCCGAGCCCGGCCAGTACCGGCCCGTCACGGTGGATCCGCTGACGGTGGATCCGGCCGCGAAGCTGGAGAAGGAAGAGGAGGAGGACGACAACATCTTCGACTGGCTGACCGGGAAGGGCAGCGTGGACCTCGCCCTGGTCCTCCCCTTCAACGCCGGCGGCAACTACAGCGAAACCAACATGGACTTCTACTCCGGCGTGCTCCTCGCCGTCCGCGACCTGCAGGCCGAGGGCATCAAGGTGAACCTGAACGTCTATGATTTCCAGGCCGGGCTTCCCTCCTCCTTCGAGCTGGGGAAGAACGACTTCATCCTGGGTCCGGTAACCGCCGCCGACCTTTCCTCCGTCCTGGACCGGGCCGGCGAGACGCCGGTCATCTCGCCCCTGGACCAGCGGGCCGCCACGCTCGGCGACACCCACCGGAACTTCATCCAGGTCCCGTCCGCCGCCGCCAGCCAGTATGAAGACCTGGCCGCCTGGGCGGCCGAGGGCCTCGGAAGGTCGGACCGCATCATCCTCGTTTCCGAGAAAGTGTCCGGCAGCACGGCTCCCGCCGTCGGCGTCCGGAACGCCCTCCTGGAAGCGGGCACCCCGTTCGAGGGGATCAGTTTCACCCAGGGTGAACTCCGCGCCCTGCCCGCCTCCCTGACGGCCCTGCTCACCAAGGGCGGCGTGAACCGCATCATCGTCGCCTCCGAGAAGGAAGGCTTCGTCGCCGACCTCGTCCGCGACCTGGGCATCCTCCGCGGGCGCGGCTACCAGGTGGAGATGTACGCACCGTCCCGGGTCCGCACCTTCGACTCCGTGGAAGGAACCGCCTACCACCAGTGCGCCCTGCATATCTGCTCGTCCTACTTCGTGGACTACGCCGACTCCCGGACCCGTTCCTTCGTCCGTACCTACCGGGCGCTCTTCCGGACCGAGCCCAGCCAGTTCGCTTTCCAGGGCTACGATACGGCCCGCTATTTCGCCTCCCTCGCAGGCAAATACGGGAACCGCTGGACCAAGGCCCTCACCCGCGTGGACGGGAAAGGTCTCCACACGGACTTCCGCTTCGAGACCGCTCCCGGCGGAGCTTTCCACAACACGGCCGTCCGCCGCATCGTTTACCGCACCGACTACTCAACCGAACTCGACCGATAAGATGGAACCGATCCGTTGCCTCATCCTCGGCGGAGGTCCCGCCGGATTCACCGCCGCCATCTATGCCGCACGCGCCAACCTCTCCCCCGTCCTGTACGAAGGGATCCAGCCGGGCGGCCAACTGACCACGACCACCATCGTGGAAAACTTCCCCGGTTTCCCGGGCGGGGTGGACGCCAATACCCTGATGGATGCGATGCGCGAGCAGGCCAAGGGCTTCGGGGCCGACGTCCGCAGCGGCGTCGCCACGGCCGTGGACCTGTCGGAGCGGCCTTTCAAGGTCGTCATCGACGGGGAGAAGGAACTCCGGGCCGACGCCCTCATCATCGCCACCGGCGCCACGGCCCGCTACCTGGGCCTTCCCTCCGAAGAGAAGTACAAGGGGGCCGGCGTTTCCGCCTGCGCCACCTGTGACGGATTCTTCTACCGGAAGCGCACGGTTGCCGTAGTGGGCGGCGGAGACACCGCCTGCGAAGAGGCCCTGTATCTTGCCTCCCTGGCGAAAAAGGTGTACATGATCGTCCGCAGGGACGTCTTCCGCGCCTCGCAGGCCATGCAGAAGAAGGTCTTCGCCACGGAGAACATCGAGGTCCTCTGGAACTGCAACACGCAGGAAGTCCTCGGGGACGGGTTCGGCGTCACCGGCGCCCGCCTTCTCCGCAAGGATGGCACTGTCTTTGATATCGACATCGACGGATTCTTCCTCGCCATCGGGCACCACCCCAATTCGGAGCTCTTCGCGCCCTGGGTGGAAACGGACGGCAACGGCTACATCGTGACCGAAGGAAAGACCTCCCGCACCCGCGTGGAGGGCGTCTTTGCGGCCGGCGACGTCCAGGATTCCCAGTACCGGCAGGCCATCACCGCCGCCGCCTCGGGATGCGCGGCCGCCCGCGATGCGGAGAAGTTCCTGCTCGAGATTTGACATAAGCAACGAATGACCATGAAGTTCAGAACGATCGTCCTCACCCTGGCCTGCCTCGCAGCGGCCTTCTCCTGCAAGTCGCAGTACGAGACCCTGCTCTCGTCCAACGACGTGGATGCCAAGTACCAGGCGGCGATGGACTATTTCAACCAGAAGAAGTACCTCAAGGCGGCCCAGCTGTTCGAGTCGATGGCCGTCCTTACCAGCGGCACCCCGCGGGACGACACGGTCCAGTTCTACTGGGGCCTGTCCAACTACCGCTACAAGGACTACTACACCGCGGAGTCCAACTTCGCGAAGTTCATCACCAACTACCCGCGCAGCCCGTTCACGGGCGAAGCCATCTTCCTGCGCCTGGACTGCCTGTACCGGGCCACTTACCGCTGGGAGCTGGACCAGAATCCCACCCGCTCCTGCATCGCCGCCATCGTCCAGTACATGCAGGAATACCCGGCGGACCAGGAGCATCTGGACACCTGCCGGAAAATGCTGGACGACCTGTATGACCGGCTGGACCGCAAGGCCTTCGAGAACGCCCGCCTCTACTACAAGATGGAGGACTACCTCGCCGCCCGCGTCGCCCTGCGCAACGTCTTGAAGGACAATGCCGACAACCGCTACCGCGAAGACATCCTCTACTATACCGCGATGGCTTCTTACCATTACGCCCGGCTCAGCATCCCCGCCAAGCAGCAGGAGCGCTATCTCACCTTCGCCGACGACTACCTGAACTTCATCGGCGAGTATCCCGAATCCAAGTACCGCCGCGAACTGGATGCGATGTACCGCCGCTCCCAGCGCGCCCTGGGCAAGTACGAGGGGGCCGACGAAGAACTCGAGCTCAAGGCCGAGGATTTCGAGAAGGAGCGCAAGGCGCAGGAAAAGCAGTTGAAAAATAATTGAAACCTGCGGTGAAAAAGGGCAGTAATTATTAATGGAAACAAAAAAAGACCGATAAGAAATGGACGCTAACAGCAAGAAGAAAGTTCCCCTGAACACCATTACCCGCGACATCAAGAACCTCGCCGCACCCACCGGCAATATCTACGAATCCGACGTCGTCCTGTACAAGCGGGCGAACCAGATCGCGGCCGCCGAGAAGAAGGAACTCACCAAGAAGCTCGAGGACTTCCGCAACGACCGCGACACGATGGAGGAAGTGTTCGAGAACAAGGAACAGATCGAGATCTCCAAGTACTACGAGCGCCAGCCCAAACCGGATCTCGTGGCCATCGCCGAGTTCGAGAACGGCGACCTGTACTACCGCAGGGCGCAGAGCGAGAACCAGATCGACATCAACGGCGAATAATGCTCCGGTCCCTCCACGTCGGAAACTACGTACTCATCGACTCTCTGGAAATCGGTTTTCCGGAGGGTCTCGTTATTATAACCGGACAGACCGGCGCCGGAAAGTCCATCCTGCTGGGCGCCCTGGAACTGGTGCTCGGGGGGAAGGCGGACGCCTCCCTCGTGGGCTCCCATGGTGAGACGTGCGTCGTGGAAGCGGAATTCGGCGTAGATGGCTATGCCGCCCTGCAGGAGGTCCTCGTCCGGAATGACTTGGAGGAAACCGGCACCCTGACCATCCGGCGGGTGGTGAACCGTTCCGGACGTTCCCGGAGTTTCGTAAACGATGAACCGGTTCCCCTGCCCGTCCTGCAGGAGCTGTCCCAGCTGCTTGTGGACATCCATTCGCAGCACCAGACGCTCCGACTGGCCGACCCGTCCTTCCGGATGTCCCTGCTGGACCACTACGCCGGAAACGGAGACCGGCTGGCTGCCTGCCGCGTCGCCTGGGCGGCCTTGCAGGAGGCCCGGAAAGCCCTTTCCGAGGCCACCCGGCGCCTGGATTCGCTGAAAGCCGAAAAGGACTACAACGAAGCCCTGTTCCGCAAGCTGGACGAAGCCCGGCTCCGGGACGGCGAACTGGAAGAGCTGGAGGCCGAGCAGAAGCAGCTCGCCCATGCCGAGGAGCTCAAGGAATACCTCAACGCCTCGGAGGAGATCCTCGTCCCTTCCGACGACCGCGCGCCCCTCACCGCCCAGCTGAAAGAGGCCGGGAAGCAGCTTTCCCGCGCCGCCCGGTTCATTCCGGCCCTGGAAAGCCTGGGCGAACGGCTCGAATCCGCCCGGCTGGAACTGGAGGACATCGCGGAGGAAGTGTCGGAGACGAACGGAAAGCTGGACGTCTCCCCCGAAAGGCTGGAACAGGTGGAGGACCGGATGTCCCTCCTGTACGATCTGATGAAAAAGCATGGGGTCGCCACCGTCGCGGAGCTCATCGCCGTCCGCGACCGCCTTTCCCGGGACATTACGGATTCCACGGCCCTGGAAGAAAAGGTGGAGGAACTCCGGAAGGAGGTCGATGCGGCCGCCAAGGCCTATGACCGGGCCGCGAAGGCCCTGGGAGACAGCCGGCGAAAAGCCTCGGAAGGGTTCGGAGCCGCCATCGTGGACTCGCTGGCCTTCCTGGAACTGGACCACGCCGTTTTCTCCGTGGAAATCGCCGATGCCGCCGAAGGGCCTGCCGGACGCGACGCCGTCCGTTTCCTGTTCTCCTCCACCGGTAAGGCTCCGCAGGACCTCGCAAAAGTCGCCTCCGGCGGCGAACTCTCCCGTATCATGCTCAGCCTCAAGGCGATGATGGCCCGTTATACGGCCATGCCCACCCTGGTTTTCGATGAAATCGACACCGGCGTATCGGGCAGTGCCGCCGACCGGATGGGGCAGCTGATCTGCCGGATGGGCGGGGACATGCAGGTGCTCGCCATCACCCATCTGCCGCAGGTCGCCGCCAAGGGACAGGCCCATTACCTGGTGACCAAGACGGACGACGTCACCTCCATCCGGCCGCTTGCCCCGGCCGAGAGGGTGCAGGAAATCGCCCGGCTGCTCAGCGGCTCCGTCATCTCCGACGCCGCCGTCGCCAACGCCGAAGCGCTTCTCGGCATCTCCCTGTTTTGAATTTTTCAAAATTAAACCTATCTTTGTGACCCATGGCCGCACAGAATCCATATCCCATGCCCACGCTGGACGAGTTCCGTACCCGTCTGAAGCGCCACGGTCTCAAGGCTACCCGCCAACGGCTGGTGGTGCATGAGGCCATGATGGCCCTCGGGCACGCCTCGGCCGACATGGTCACGGAAGAGATCCAGCAGCGCGGAGCCGTGAAGGTGACGACTGCATCGGTCTATAACATCCTCTCGCAGCTGGCGGACCTGCGCATCTACAGCCGCCGGCTCAGCACCAACAACAAGATGTACTTCGACATCAACAGTTTCCGCCACATCCACCTGTATGACAAGGAGAACCACCGCTACCGCGATGTCGTGGACGAGGAACTGATGGAGCTCATCCAGTCGCACCTGAAACGCCGCAAGTTCAAGGGTTTCACCGTCGAGGACATCGACATCCAGTTCATCGCCCGTCCCACCCGAAAAGCCCGGAACGCATGAAAAGGATGGTTTTCCTCACGGTCCTGTCCCTCCTGCTTGCCGGCTGCTCCAAGCAGCAGCCCACGCAGTTATCGGGCATCGAGGCCGGCCTGCTGAAAGCCGGCGTCTTCACGACGGACAACGGGACGACGATGCATATCGACGGAAACGAAGGCGGGTACGACCTCCTCACCGCCCGCCGGGTGCTGGTTTCCTACCAGACGCATCCGATTGCAGACCCCTCCGACGTCACGATCGACCTGCTGGGTCTCTGGGACGCCGTCATGCCCGAGCCCGTACCGGAAGAGGGCGTCGAACAAGAGCCGGACGCTCCCGTCCACATCACCGAGGCCTGGTTCAACGCAGGCTACCTGAACATCCTGGCCACCCATGCCGGCGATCCGGGCTTCACGGCCTCCTACTTTGTCAACGGCGGCGGTATCACCCTCCGCCTGCGCCGGGACGGAATGCCCGGGGAAGACAGCGTCAGCACTTTCCTCAGCATTCCCATGACGGATGCCGTAGCGGCCTATGACCGTTTCCGTACATCCATGGGCCGGGAGGACCTGGAAGGCGAAATCCCCGTCACCCTTGTCTGGTCGTGGTACAGACAGACGACGGACGGTCCCTCGCAAGAAGTCATCCTGTACGAGAAGAAAGGAAGCTTCATCCGCTTTCACTGACATTTTTAGCGGATTTTTCCCCGTACCGCTTGCAAGGACCGATTTTTTTCGTACCTTTGCATTCCCATACATGGTGGATGTAGTTCAGCTGGTAGAGCATCGGATTGTGGTTCCGAGTGTCGTGGGTTCGAGCCCCATCATCCACCCTCCCAAAAGCCGCCTTTCGCAGGTGGCTTTTTTTCGTTACCTTTGCACAAACCATTCGCATGATGAAGAAACTCGTTGTGATCGACGCGTGCATCCGGGGCGAGGAATCCCGGACGCGGCGGATTGCGGCGCCCATCGTTGAGGCGCTTTCCCGGAGATATGCCGTGACTTCCTACAAACTGGCGGACTTTCCCATGGAGCCGCTGACGGCGAAGACCTACGCCGAGCGGGCGGCCGGTATCGTGCCGGCATGGGCCCGGGAGGCGGCCAAGGCCGTGGCGGAGGCCGACCGGATCGTCATCGCGGCGCCGTTCTGGGACATGAGCTTCCCGGCCTTGCTGCGGACATTCCTTGAGCATATCTCCCTGTATGACATCACATTCACGGACAACGGCCGGTCCTGCGTGGGCCTGTGCAAGTGCGAGAAAGTCATGTACATCACCACGCGCGGCATGAACATCCCCACGGGCGATCCCCGGGAACAGGCGACCCCTTACCTGCATGCCCTGTCTACGCTCTGGGACCTGGGCGTCGTGCTTACGGTGGCAGCCTGGAACATGGACTACAGCACGCCGGAGCAGATGGACGAAAAGATCGAGGCCGCGACGCGTTTCGGCCTGAAGCTCGCTGAAACTTTCTGAATATTTCGTATATTTGTCAATTGACAAAAACTCAGATATGGCAAAGCGAGAAATAAAGTTCTCCCTGGTGTACAGGGACATGTGGCAGAGCTCCGGCAAGTATGTTCCCCGGGTGGACCAGCTCGTGGAGGTGGCCCCGGCCATCATCGACATGGGCTGCTTCGACCGCGTGGAAACCAACGGCGGCGCCTTCGAGCAGGTGAACCTCCTGTTCGGCGAGAATCCGAACAAGGCGGTCCGCGCCTGGACGGCGCCCTTCCACAAGGCAGGCATCCAGACCCACATGCTGGAACGCGGCCTCAACGCCCTCCGCATGAATCCGGTTCCGAACGACGTCCGCGAACTCATGTTCAAGGTCAAGAAGATCCAGGGCACCGACATCGCCCGTTCCTTCTGCGGCCTGAACGACCACCGCAACCTGAAAGGTTCCGTCCTGGGGGCCAAGAAGGGCGGGATGATCTCCCAGGTCGCCCTCTCGATCACCCACTCCCCCGTCCACACCGTCGCCTACTACATGGACATCGTGGACAAGGTCGTCTCCTACGGGGCCGATGAGATCTGCCTCAAGGACATGGCGGGCATCGGCCGCCCGAACGTCCTGGGCCAGCTCGTGTACGAGATCAAGAAGAAATACCCGCACATCCAGGTGCAGTACCACGGCCATACCGGTCCCGGCTTCTCCACCGCTTCCATGCTGGAAGTCGCCCGTGCCGGTGCGGATTACCTGGACGTCGCCGTCGAGCCCCTCTCCTGGGGCAAGGTCCATCCGGACGTGATCACCATCCGCGAGATGCTCCGCTGCGACGGTTTCCAGGTCAAGGACCTGAACATGGACGCCTACATGGAGGTGCGCCGCCTCACCCAGAAGTTCATCGACGACTTCCTGGGCTACTGGATCAATCCGTCCAACGCGAAGATGACCTCCCTCCTGGTGGGCTGCGGCCTCCCGGGCGGCATGATGGGTTCCATGATGGCGGACCTCAAGGGCTTCCAGGGCGCGATCAACGCCACCCAGCGGGCCCACGGCCGTCCCGAGATGTCCCTGGACACGCTCATGGTCAAGCTCTTCGAGGAGGTCGAATACGTGTGGCCGCGCCTGGGCTATCCGCCCCTCGTAACCCCGTTCAGCCAGTACGTGAAGAACACGGCCCTGATGAACCTGTTCAACATGCTCAGCGGCAAGCCGCGCTGGACCACCATCGACAAGGACACCTGGGGCATGATCCTCGGAAACATGGGCAAGCTCCCGGGCGAACTGGCTCCGGAGATCGTCGCCCTGGCAAAGGAGAAGGGCCTGGAGTTCTCCACCGGCAACCCGCAGGACAACTACCCGGACGAGCTTCCGAAGTTCCGCAAGATGATGGACGAGGAAGGCTGGGACTACGGCGAGGACGACGAGGAACTCTTCGAGATGGCCATGCACGAGCGCCAGTACCGCGATTACAGGAGCGGCATCGCCAAGGAGCGCTTCAACAAGGAACTCTCCGAGCTGAAGGCCAAGGCCGGCGCCCCCATCGTCATCACCCGCCCCGTCGTGGAAATGCCCAAGTTCCCTGTCGATGAATACGTCGCCAAGTATCCCAAGGCCACCCCGGTGCAGGTTCCCGTCAAGGGACAGCTCCTGTGGCAGGTCGATGTGGACGACGCCTCCGCCGCCCCGGTCGTGGGAACGGCCGTGAAAGCGGGCGAAGTCATCGGCCACGTGCAGGCCTGGTACGGCATGGAGGAGATCGTCTCCGCCGTGGACGGGCGCATCGTCGCCGTCCTCGGAAAGCAGGGCGAGAACGTTGCCAAGGGCGAAATCGTCGCCTTCGTCCAGTAAGAATCATTAAAAAGCATACTGAAACAACACAAGACCGGCCGTCTTGTGTTGTTTTTTCGTTCCGCTCCCCTATCTTTGGCGGCATGAAGATGAAGGAATGGAGTCTGGACGAGCGTCCCCGCGAGAAGATGCTGCACCGCGGCGCGGCGAGCCTGAGCAATGCGGAGCTGCTGGCGATATTCATCGGGTCGGGCGTTCCCGGGACGAATGCCGTGGACGTGGGGCAGGAACTGCTCTCCTCCGTGGGTGGCCGCCTGTCGGGACTGTACGGGCTTCCGGCGGGAAAGCTCATGGAGCACAAGGGCATCGGCGAGGCGCGGGCGGTGGCCATCGCGGCGGCGATGGAACTGGGACGGCGGTACATGGCGGAGGAATCGGCCCCCGGCGAGTCCGTCCACGATCCGGAGCAGGTGTTCCGGATGATGCTGCCCGTCCTGAAGGGGCTCAGGCACGAGGAATGCTGGATCCTGTACCTGAACCGGGCGAATGTCGTCACGGGGCGGGAAAAGCTCACCACGGGGACGGCGGAGTCCACCCTCATCGACAGCAGGCACGTCCTCCGGCGTGTCATCGAACAGCAGGCCAAGGGAGTCATCCTCGTCCACAACCATCCTTCGGGGAGCCCCCTTCCCGGGGAGGCCGACATCCGGGAAACGCGGAAACTCCAGCTCGCCCTCAAGACCTTCGACGTCCTGCTGCTGGACCACGTCATCATCGCGGACGGGGCCTACTATTCCTTCGAGGGCGAGCGCGTGGTCCGGAAAGGCTTGTAATTCGGGATTATTTTGCGTATGTTTGTAAGACCAACCAATTATTCCTCGAAGCCATGAAGGTCCATCATCTCGGCGAGAACGGGTCCGTTCTCAACAACTTCCTCGCAGAAATGCGGGATGCCCACATCCAGAAAGACAGCCTCCGTTTCCGCACCAACCTGGAGCGGGTGGGCGCCGTTTTCGCCCTGGAGGTGTCCAAGGAACTCGCCTACTCGCCGAAAGAGGTGACGACCCCGCTCGGCATCGCCACGGTGAACACCTGCGACACGCCCCTCGTGATCGCGACGATCCTCCGGGCCGGCCTTCCGCTCCAGAAGGGGTTCCTGAGCTTCTTCGACCATGCCGAATCGGCCTTCCTTGCGACTTTCCGCAAGTACGGGGCCGGCGACTACTTCGAGCTGCGCGTGGACTACTGCACCACGCCCTCGCTGGAGGGCAAAACGCTGGTGCTGGCGGACACGATGATCGCCACCGGCGCCTCCATCGGCGTGTGCATCGACAAGCTCATCGAGGAAGGCGGCACGCCGGCCGCCATCCATCTCATCACGCCCATCGCCAGCACATACGCCGTGGAGCAGCTCTCCATGCGCTACGGAGACAACGTGTCCCTCTGGGTGGCCGCCATCGACGAGGAGATTACCGGACGCAGCTACATCGTCCCGGGCCTCGGCGACGCCGGCGACCTCGCTTTCGGAGGCAAAAGGTAGAACGGGTTGGCCTTGATCAACAAACCGGGCAAAACACTACGTTTTTGCCCGGTTTTTCTATTGACTGGCAGTTTTTCGGGCAAAACGCAACCTATTTGCCCGATTCTTCTGTAGGCCGGATGGTTTAGGGGCAGGGCACCGCATTTTTGCCCGATTTCCCCCGTGACCTGTCCGGTTTGACGTTGTTTTC
>JAFUDV010000060.1 GCA_017464245.1 Bacteroidales bacterium
ATCGGCACCAATGACTTCGCTACGGCAGCCTATTCCCACGATGTGTTGCGCCTGGGTTACGAGGGGCATGGACACAAGCTCCACGCCATCCTGGCCTACAACCAGAACGCGGACAACATGTATTCCGGCACCTATTACGACGGCGGCGCACAGTATTACAAGGCCATGCAGACGGTGTGGTACCACTATGACATTCCCAAGTTCCCGCTCGGGGCGTCCCTGCTGCTGATGAACATCGGCCAGCAGGCCGGACAGCCGGACAGCGAGGCCGATCCCGCCCGCATCGAGGATCAGCAGATGACGGGCGGCTATCTGAACTATCACCCCAAATTCCTGACGTTCGAAGCCTCCTATTACCGGCAGACCGGCCAAGTGGTGAACACGGACAAGGAGGCCATGCCGATCAAGGCCTGGATGGCCAGCGCGAAGGCGACCGTCAAGCCCGGTGAACGATGGGGATTCGAGCTGGGTTACGACTACCTCAGCGGTGACGACTACGTGCCGGTGACCTACGGCGGCCAGTTCGGTCTGCCACGGCACGAGGTGGACGGAGGATTCTCGCCGATGTACGGTTCCCGGAACAAATTCTACGGGATCATGGACTATTTCTACGCGAGCGCTTACACCAATGGTTTCACGCCCGGCCTCCAGAATGCTTTCATCGGCGCCTTCGGGAAGCCTTTCTCCTCTCTGACTTGCGGATTGACCTACCACTATCTGGCCGTGGCCACCCACTTGGAAGACCTGAGCCGCACGCTGGGTCACAGCGTGGAACTGAAGCTGAGCTATGCCATCAGCAAGGACATCTCCCTTTCCGCCGGCTATACCCAGATGTCCGGAACCGACACGATGGCCCGCCTGAAACAGGAGGGAGACAGCAAACAGGCCCGCTGGGGCTGGTTCTCCCTGGCCATCTCCCCCAGTGTATTCTCTTCAAAATGGTAAACCCGGCCCCCTGCGCTAGTTCGCCACTTCGCAGAGGACCTTGATGCGGACCAGGCGGATTTCCAGGTCCTCGTAGTCGTTCCGGAGGGCGGCGAGGGCCTCCTCGAGCGAGTCGGAGGTGGCTTCTTCCTTGAACCAGGTGTAGATTTCGTCCACGACGTCCTCGTCCAGCTTCTCCTTGATGTAGTAGTTGATGTCCAGGCGCGTTCCGGTGGCGACGATGCCTTCGATCTCGGACAGGAGGTCGTCCAGGTCCAGGCCCTTGGTGGCGGCGATGTCCTCGAGGGCCATTTTCCGGTCGATGCTCTGGATGATGTAGACCTTGTTGCCGGACTTCGGGGCGACGGACTTGACGACAAAGTCGTCGGGACGGAGGATCTCGTTCTCCTCCACGTAGCGGGCGATGAGCTGGAGGAAAGACGACCCGTACTTGCGGGCCTTTCCTTCCCCGACACCCTGGCAGCCCCGGAGTTCCTCCACGGTGACGGGGTAGAGGATGGACATGTCCTCCAGGGACGGGTCCGTGAAGATGATCCAGGGCTGGAGCCCGCGTTTCCGGGCCGCGTCCCTGCGCAGGTCCTTGAGCATCGCGAGGATCGTCTGGTCGCCGCCTCCGCCGCCCCGGACCGCCGCCGGGTCGTCATCCTCGTCTTCACCGTCTCCGATGAAGGTGCGGTCTTCCACCAGCATCAGTTCGTGGGGATGGATATAGAAGTCCAGGCCGGCGTCGGTGGCCCGGATGAGCCCGTAGTTGTCGATGTCCTTGTCCAGGAAATGCAGCACCAGTCCCTGGTGGATGACGGCCGACCAGAAGCGGACGTCGTGGTCCTTTCCGGCCCCGAAGAGCTCCAGCCGGTCGTGGTGGTAGGACTTGATCAGGGCGTTGGGAACCCCGGCGAGGATCCCGGCGATGTGCTCGATCTTGAAATGCTCGCGCAGGGAACCGATAAGCTCGATCACGAGGGACATCTCCTCCCGGCCGTCGAACCGGGTCTTGGGGTGGAGGCAGTTGTCGCAGCAGCCGCAGTTGTCGTTCGGGTAGTCTTCGCCGAAGTAATTGAGCAGCAGTTTTCTTCGACATTGGCTGGATTCCGCGTACGCGACGGTTTCTCCCAGCAGCTGGCGTCCGATCTCCTGCTCGGCGACCGGCTTCCCCTGCATGAACTTCTCCAGTTTCTGGATGTCCTTGTAGCTGTAGTAGGTGATGCACAGCCCTTCCTGTCCGTCGCGGCCGGCGCGGCCGGTTTCCTGGTAATAGCCCTCGATGCTCTTGGGGATGTCGTAGTGGATGACGAACCTCACGTCCGGCTTGTCGATCCCCATGCCGAAGGCGATGGTGGCGACGATCACCTGGATGTCCTCCATCAGGAAGCGGTCCTGGTTCTCGGCGCGGACCTTCGCATCCAGTCCGGCGTGGTAGGGGAGGGCCCGGATGCCGTTGATGGACAGCAGCTGGGCGAGTTCCTCCACTTTCTTACGGCTCAGGCAGTAGATGATGCCCGACTTCCCGGGATTCTGGCGGATGAAGCGGATGATGTCCTTCTCCGGTTCCACCTTGTCCCGGATCTCGTAATACAG